>NZ_JBWKZU010000011.1:0-90152 GCF_059424825.1 Acidovorax sp. GW101-11A03
CCGGCGGCAAACGGGGCACTGGCGCCGTAGGGGGCGAGCCACTCCAGGCGCTCGATGTAGGTCTTGGGGCGGAAGTTACCCTGCGCGTCGAAGTCCGTGATGGGGAAGGACAGCAGGCCGGAGCCCATGATGGTTTTGAGGTCTTGGGGAGTCATGGTGAATGGCGCGCGGTGAAGGGTGGAAAACAAACCAACAGGTCGTACAAGCTAGTTCTTCTCGCGGTAAATCTGAAAAATCTCGCCTGAATACGCAAATGTTAACGTTAACATCATCAGACAACATAGGATAAACCCTTGGTTTTGACTTCAATGAACGCGGATGCACCGCGAGGCCGCCTGCGGCATCGGTCAAGCGACTTCCCGCTTTAGACTCCGCCACCATGCACGCCCCCGACCCGGCCCACCCTGCCCCTCTCCTTGGCCGCGACCGCCCCGCCGTCACGCTGCGCGAGGTGGCCGAGCGCGCAGGCGTGTCGATGATCACCGTCTCGCGCGCCATCAATACGCCGCAGCAGGTGTCCGAGCGCACGCGGGAACGCGTGCAGGAGGCCGTGTCTGCACTGGGTTATGTACCCAACCTGGTGGCGGGCGGGTTACGGTCGGCACGCAGCCATGTGGTCACGGCTTTAGTGCCCACACTCACAGGCCCCTTGTTTGGCGAGATGGTGCAGGCGCTGACCGAGGCTCTGGAACTGCGCGGCTTTCAGGTGATGCTGGGCCAAGTGGGCTACGCGCGTTCCCGCGAGGACGAATTGCTGCGCGCCATCGTCGGCCGACGACCCGATGGCATCGTGCTCACGGGTGTGATGCACTCACCCGAAGGGCGGCGTCTGCTCACCGCCTCGGGCATCCCTATTGTCGAAACCTGGGACTTCACCGACACCCCCATCGACATGCTGGTGGGCCTGCGGCATGAAGCGCTGGGCGCGGCCGTGTGCGAGCACCTGTTTGCCAAGGGTCGGCGACACCTGGCGCTGCTCAGTGGTGGCGACGAGCGCGCCGCCCGCCGCGCACGCGGCTTTGAAGCCGCCGCCCTGCGCCTGGGACTGCGCCAGCCCGCCATACGGCTGGGCAAATCCCCCACCACCCACGCCGATGGTCGCGAGGGATTGGTGGCCCTGCTGGCCGATACGCCCGACATCGATGCAGTGTTCTGCAGCTCCGACATGCTCGCCCTGGGCGTGCTGACCGAAGCGCGCGTGCGCGGCATCGCCGTGCCCGATCAGCTCGCAGTGATGGGATTTGGCGACATCGACTTCGCAGAGACCGTGAGCCCCAGCCTCTCCACTGTGCGCATCGACGGCACCCGCATGGGCCAGGCGGCGGCGCAGCTGATTGCCGACCGGGCCGAGGGCCAGCCCGTGTCAGAACCCGTAGTGGACATCGGCTTTTCCATCATCGAGCGGGACAGCACCTAGGCACCGCCACGCACCACGGCAGCGAGCTTTTTCACCAGCGGCTCCATCGCCTCCACCGGCACCTGCGCATAGCCCAGCAGAAAGCCGCGCCAGGGCTGCGCGCGCAGGCCCACGGCGTGCAGACTCAGGGCCGGAGCCATGATGCCGTGCTGTGCCATGAGGCGCCTGCTCAGCGCCACATCATCGGCCGCAGCGTCGTGCAAGCGCAGAGCCAGGTGCATGCCCGCCGTGCCGCCGTGTACGGTAGCCACATCGCCCAGGTGCTGCGCCAGCGCGGCCACCAGCGCATCGCGCCGCTGGCGGTACAGGCGGCGCATGCGCCGCAGGTGCAGGGCGAACTGGCCACTCACGATGAACTCGGCCAACGCCCGCTGGTCGGCCGTGCGCCCACGCGGCGCGGCGCGGTCCAGCAGCAGGGCCAGCGCGGGCGCCAGGGCCGTGGGCACCACCATGAAGCCGATGCGCAGGCCGGGGAACATGGTCTTGCTGAAGGTGCCCAGGTAGACCACCGGCGCGTCGGGCGCCAGCCCCTGCATGCAGGCCAGGGGCGGCCCGTCGTGGCGAAACTCGCTGTCGTAGTCGTCCTCTATCACCAGCGCGCCCGCCTGGCGCGCGCCATCAATCAGCGCCAAGCGCCGCGCCAGGCTCATCACACTGCCCACCGGGTACTGGTGCGAGGGGGTGGTGTAGATCAGCCGGGGCCGCTGGCGCAGCCAGTCGCTCGCCGTGGGGGCCATGCCGTCGGCGTCCACCACAATGCCCACGGCCTTGAGCTGCGCGGCGCGGAAGGCCGCCACGGCGCCCTGGTAGCCGGGGTTCTCCATCCACAGCTTGTCGCCTGCATCGGCAAAGGCGCGAGCACACAGGTCCAGGCTGCTTTGTGTGCCGTCGGTGATGAAGACCTGCGCGGCGTCTACCAACGCGCCGCGTGCCACGCGCAGGTGGCCCGCGATGGCCTCGCGCAGCGCGGGCTCGCCCGCCGGGTCGGCATAGTTGAGCTGTGCGGGTGCTAGCGACGCCCAGGCTTTGTCCAGCATGCGCCGCCAGCGCACCACCGGGAAGTCGCCCAGCGCGGGCACGCCGGGGGCGAACGCCGCCGCCGTTTCCGATCCGGGCAGCAGTGGCATGTTCTGCGCGCGCCGCGACAGACACGAGCGTCCCTCAAGCACAGGCGCCACGGGCGTGGAGCCTGCCACCAGTCGCCCAGCCAGCGGTGCCACCACACTGCCGCGCCGGGTGGCCACGATGAAGCCCTCGGTGGCGAGCTGCTCGTAGGCATACAGCACACTGTTGCGCGCCACGCCCAGCTCGACGGCCAGCGTGCGGCTGGCGGGCAGGCGGGTGCCGCTGGCCAGGGCGCCACTGCGGATGCCATGGCGCAGGCACTCGTGCAGCTGGCGCTGCTGCGACCAGCGCACATGTGCAGGCTGCGCCTTGAAGGCGCCGAACAGCAGCTGAAAATCCATGGCGGTCTGTGGCCCTAAAAAATAGTTTGCTTGTGGGTCTTATTCTGGCACCAAGCAGCGTCTACATTGCGCCCCTTCATCCACTTCCCCATCGGAACCACGCACCGTGAACGACACAGCCGCCACCCAGCCCGCCACCGACCGCACCCGCGTCCGCCGCGTGGCCGAAAACGCCCGCTACGACCGCGCCACGCTGCACGCCATCATCGACGCCGCCTACCTGTGCCATGTGGCCTTTGCCGACGACAAGGGCACACACAACATCCCCACGGCCTGCTGGCGCGAGGGCGAGCACCTATACATCCATGGCTCGAATGGCGGGCGCATGGTCAAGTGGCTGGGCCAGGGTGCGCAGGCCTGTGTCACCATCACCCACCTCGACGGCCTGGTGCTGGCGCGCTCGGCCTTCAACCATTCGATGAACTACCGCTCGGCCATGGTGTATGGCCGCTTCGAGCCCGTGGCCGACAAGCACGCCGCACTGACCGCGCTCATGGACCACATCGCAGTGGGCCGCCAGGCCGATATCCGCGCGGGCAATGACAAGGAGTTTGCGGCCACCACCGTGCTGCGCATTGCCCTCGATGAAGCCGCCTGCAAGGTGCGCAGCGGCCCGCCGGTGGACGACGCTGAGGACATGCTGCACCCCGTGTGGGCGGGTGTGCTGCCGCTGGTGCAGGTGCGCGGTGCGCCCGTGGCCGACCCGCTGAACACGGCCGCCACACCGGGCTATGTAGCAGCCTGGGCGGTGCAAACCGACTGAAGGCTCAGGCCTTGTAGATCAGCGCCACTGCGCGCGCTTCCATGGCCAGGCCCTGGCCCACGGGCCCCAGGCGCTCGGCCGTCTTGGCCTTCACATTCACCTGGTCGGGCGCCACCTGCAGGGCCTTGGCGATGCACTCGCGCATGCCGGGGATGTGCGCGGCCAGGCGCGGCGCCTGCGCCACCACGGTGCTGTCCACATTGCCAATACTGTACCCCGCAGCGCGCACCCGGCGCGCCGCCTCGGCCAGCAGCACGGCCGAATCGGCGCCGCGAAACTGCGCATCGGTGTCGGGAAAGTGCCGGCCGATGTCGCCCAGCCCTGCTGCACCCAGGATGGCGTCGGTGATTGCATGCAGCAGCACATCGGCATCGGAGTGGCCGAGCAGGCCCATGGTGTGCGGAATGAGAACGCCGCCGATCACCAGGGCACGGCCGGGCACCAGCGCATGCACATCCCAACCCTCACCAATCCTGAAATTCATCTCTATCCTTTTCTAAGCGATTCACAAAGCTGTCTTGGCGCGGCTGCACCACCCTGACAGAGCCGCTGCACAAAGCTTGGTGAACCGCTGCATGTCTATTGATCCATCACTTCTCTGCACAAACACTGACCACGCGCGCAGGAAGGCTTCAAAAAATCGTCTTGCGCCCTGTCTCGCTGGCGCCGTGGCCGCGCTCGCCGCCAAAACGGGCCAGCGTAGTGCCGTAGCCGCGCTGGGCCAGCACGGCCTCGGCCAGCGCAAAGTCGTCGGGGTAGGTCACCTTGAAGTTCTGTGCGCCGCCCGGCACCAGGCGCGGGTGCAGACCCATGGCCTCCATGGCGCTGGCTTCGTCGGTCACGTTGGTGCCCACCTTGGCCAGCGCGTCCTGCAGCGGGCCAATGCGAAACATCTGCGGCGTCTGTGCCAGCCACTTGTTGCTGCGGTCCACGGTGGAGGCCACGCGCACGCCGCCCGGTCCATCGATGGAGGTCTTGAGCGTGTCGGCCAGCTGGTGGGCCAGCAAGCCGCCTACGGAGTCGTGCACACAGGCGTCGATGAGCCGATCGATCTGCTCGGCCGTGACCAGGCAGCGCGCGGCATCGTGCACCAGCACCCAGTCGTCGCGCTGGGCGCCGCGCTCCAGCAAGGTTTTGATACCACCCTGCACCGTGGCGGCGCGCGTCGGGCCGCCGCAGTGGGCCACAAAAAACGAGGGATGGGCATGGGCGTCCAGGAAGTGGTCCCCCGGCGCCACCGCCACCAGCGTGCCCGCCAGCCGCGCCACGCCCGCAAACGCGGCCAGCGTGTGCATGACCATGGGGTGGCCCGCCACCAGGTGGTACTGCTTGGGCAGCGGCGGCGGCGCGGGCTCGCCCGCAGCACCAGCCAGCGCGCCAAAGGCCGACACCGTGCTGCCTGCGGGGGCTGCAGGCGGTGCAGCCACGGCCCGCAAGCCCATGCCCGCGCAGGGCACCAGCGCCCACAAACGCCCTGGTGACGACGTGGGTGCGTGGGGGGCAGCGAGCGAGGGTTGCAGCAGCGGGTCGATGGTCATGAGAGGCGCATTCTAGGAGGATGCACCCAGGGGTCTGCGCAACAACCCGACGCCCGACGTGGCACCGGCATCCAAGGCGGCATACAGCGCATCCGGCCATGGGTCACTAAAATGTCCCGTTGCCCCCGATCCAGCCCGTGCGCGCTCCGTGCCCCGGGGGATGCGGTGGCCCTGACGACCGACACCGTCCGCATGGAACTCCCCAAACTCTCCCCCGGAAAACGCTTTGCCCTGCCCCGCCCCGTGGGCAGCGCCGACTCCCTGCTGCTGGCCCGTCTGGCCGAGCGCGACAAGGCCGCAGGCCGCACCACCGCCATCGTCACGGCCGACGCCACCGATGCGCAGCGCCTCATCGACGAGATGGCTTTCTTCGCACCCACGCTGCGCTGCGCGTTGTTCCCCGACTGGGAGACCCTGCCCTACGACACCTTCTCGCCGCACCAGGACCTGATCAGCGAGCGGCTGGCCACGCTGTGGCACATCTCGCAGAAAGACAAGGAAACAGGCGCCGACGTGGTGCTGGTGCCCGCCACCACGGCGCTGTACCGCCTCGCCCCGCCCTCCTTCCTGGCGGGCTACACCTTCCACTTCAAGGTCAAGCAAAAGCTCGACGAGGCGAAGTTCAGGGCCCAGCTCACGCTGGCGGGCTACTCGCATGTTTCGCAGGTGGTGAGCCCGGGCGAGTACGCGGTGCGCGGCGGGCTGATCGACCTGTTCCCCATGGGCTCCCTGGTGCCCTACCGGGTGGACCTGTTCGACGACGAGATCGACAGCATCCGCACCTTCGACCCGGACAGCCAGCGCAGCCTGTACCCGGTGCCCGAGGTGCGACTGCTGCCCGGCCGCGAGTTCCCGATGGACGACGACGCGCGCGCCAAGTTCCGCAGCCGCTGGCGCGAGATGCTGGAAGGCGACCCGACCAAGAGCCGCATCTACAAGGACATGGGCGCGGGCGTGGCCACGGCCGGTATCGAGTACTACCTGCCGCTGTTCTTCGACGACACGGCCACCGTGTTCGACTACCTGGGCGGCGAGGCGACCGTGGTGCTGCATGGCGACCTGGAGCCCGCGTTCCAGCGCTTTTGGCAGGACACGAAAGACCGCTTTCGCCTGGTGCAGGGCGACCCCGAACGGCCGGTGCTACCGCCCGAGTCACTATTCCTCTCGGCCGACCAGTTCTACACACGTGCCAAGGAGCATGCCCAGCTGTCCATCCGCCCCGGGGTGGAGGACGTGGACGACAACCCGCACTTCCAGAAGCTGGGCGACCTGTCGGTGGTGCGTGGGGCCGAGGACCCGCTGGCCCGCCTGCATGCCCACATCCGCAACACGCAGCACCGCGTGCTGCTGCTGGCCGAAAGCGATGGCCGCCGCGAGAGCCTACTCGACTTTCTACGCGCCAGTGGGGTGAACCCACCCGCCTTCGACTCGCTGGCCGAGTTCCAGGGCACGGAGGGCGAAAAGGTGGGCATTGCCACCGCCGGCCTCACCGTAGGCTTCAGCTGGATCGAGGACGGTATCGACTTCGTCACCGAGACCGAGTTGTTTGCCGCCGGCCCCACCACGCGCCGCCGCAAGAAGCAGGAGCAAGTGAGCGATGTCGAGGCCCTGATCAAGGACCTGGCCGAGCTCAACGTGGGCGACCCGGTGGTGCACAGCCAGCATGGCATCGGCCGCTACCGGGGCCTCGTCAACATGGACGTGGGCAACAAGAACCCCGACGGCACGCCCGCCATGCAGGAGTTCCTGCACCTGGAATACGCCGACAAGGCCGTGCTCTACGTGCCCGTGAGCCAGCTGCAGCTGATCAGCCGCTACACCGGTGTGAGCGCCGACGAGGCCCCGCTGCACAAGCTCGGCAGCGGCCAGTGGGAAAAGGCCAAGCGCAAGGCCGCCGAGCAGGTGCGCGACAGCGCGGCCGAGCTGCTCAACATCTACGCCCGCCGCGCGGCGCGCGAGGGCCATGCCTTCCGCTACAGCCCGCAGGACTACGAGACCTTTGCCAACGACTTCGGCTTTGAAGAAACGGCCGACCAGAACGCCGCCATCCACGCCGTGATCCAGGACATGATCAGCCCCCGCCCCATGGACCGCCTGGTCTGCGGCGACGTGGGTTTTGGCAAGACCGAGGTCGCCCTGCGCGCGGCCTTCGTGGCCGTCACCGGGGGCAAGCAGGTGGCCTTCCTCGCGCCCACCACGCTCTTGGCCGAGCAGCACTACCAGACGCTGGTGGACCGCTTCAGCAAATGGCCGGTGAAGGTGGCCGAAGTGTCGCGCTTTCGCTCGGGCAAGGAGATCACCGCCGCCATCAAGGGCATCGGCGACGGCACGGTGGACATCGTGGTGGGCACGCACAAGCTGCTGTCCGAATCCACCAAGTTCCACAACCTGGGCCTGCTCATCATCGACGAGGAGCACCGCTTTGGCGTGCGCCACAAGGAGCAGATGAAGGCCCTGCGCGCCGAGGTGGACGTTCTCACCCTCACGGCCACGCCCATCCCGCGCACGCTGGGCATGGCGCTCGAAGGGCTGCGCGACCTCAGCGTCATCGCCACCGCGCCGCAGCGGCGCCTGGCGATCAAGACCTTCGTGCGCAACGAGGGCACGGGCGTGATCCGTGAAGCGGTGCTGCGCGAACTGAAGCGCGGCGGCCAGGTCTACTTCCTGCACAACGAGGTGGAGACCATCGAGAACCGCCGCCAGAAGCTCGAAGAAATCCTGCCCGAGGCCCGCATCGCCGTGGCCCACGGCCAGATGCCCGAGCGCGAGCTGGAGCGTGTGATGCGCGACTTCGTGGCCCAGCGCTTCAACATTCTGCTGTGCTCGACCATCATCGAGACCGGCATCGACGTTCCCACGGCCAACACCATCATCATGAGCCGCGCCGACAAGTTCGGCCTGGCGCAGCTGCACCAGCTGCGTGGCCGCGTGGGCCGCAGCCACCACCAGGCGTATGCCTACCTCATGGTGCCCGACACCGAGGGCCTGACCAAGCAGGCCGCGCAGCGCCTGGACGCCATCCAGCAGATGGAGGAACTGGGCAGCGGCTTCTACCTGGCCATGCACGACCTGGAAATCCGCGGCGCCGGAGAGGTGCTGGGCGAAAACCAGAGCGGCAACATGCTGGAGGTGGGCTTCCAGCTGTACAACGAAATGCTGAGCGAGGCCGTCAAGGCGCTCAAGGCCGGCAAGGAGCCCGACCTGCTCTCGCCCCTGTCGGTCACCACCGACATCAACCTGCACGCCCCCGCCCTGCTGCCCGACGACTATTGCGGCGACGTGCACCTACGCCTGTCGTTCTACAAAAAGCTGGCCACCGCCAAGACGCCCGACCAGATCGACGGCCTGCTCGAAGAGATCGTGGACCGCTTCGGCAAGCTGCCGCCCCAGGCCCAGACCCTGATCGACGTGCACCGCCTGCGCGTGCTGAGCCAGCCCTACGGCGTGGTGAAGGTGGATGCGGCGCCTGGCGTCATCAACATCACCTTCAAGCCCCAGCCCCCCATCGACCCGATGCGCATCATCGAGCTGATCCAGAAGAACAAGCACATCAAGCTGGCGGGCAACGAGAAGCTGCGCATCGAGCGCGAGCTGAAGGAGCCCAAGGACCGCGCGCAGATGGTGCGGGACATCCTGCGGTCGCTGGGGCAGCCGGTGGTGGCCGCATGAGTGACCAATTTTGAGAAAAATTGGCCTCTCCCGCGCTTCCATCAAGCCGCAACAGCTATCAATAGCGTAGCAAAAGACGGCCATGTGGATTGAAGGCATCCTCCTCCTTGTGTCCCTGGCTGCCGCCCTGGCCGCACGGCCCTGGCGCATGCTGGCCAGCCGCAAGCCGCTGGCGCACGAAACCCACGGCACGCCGTCGGCGCTGTGGACGCCGCTGCTTGCCACGCTGGTCTTTCTGCCCTGGATGTGGGCCCTGCCCACACTGCACGCCATGCCGCTGCAGCTGCAGTGGTCAGGCGCCTGCCTGGTGGTGCTGATGCTGGGCTGGCCGCTGGCCATCCCCGTGCTCATGGCCGTGGGCACCCTGGCCTGCCTGGTTTCGCCCGCACTGGCCTGGGCGGACGCGCTGGGCGCCACGGTGTGGCTGGGCGTGGTGCCCGCCACGCTGGCGCTGGGCCTGGGCGCGCTGGTGCGGCGCTACACCGGCACCAAGCCATTTGTCTATGTACTGGGCCGCGCGTTTCTGGGCACGGTGGTCTGCGTGTTTGCAGCGGGCGTGCTGTCGCAGTGGAGCGGCCACCTGCTGCCCGGCGTGGGCGATGAGCTGTCACTGGTGGCGCGCTGGCTGATGGCCTGGGGCGACGGTTTTGTCACCGGCATGCTCGCGGCGATTTTTGTGGCCTTCAAGCCCGAGTGGCTGGCCACCTGGTCGGACCGGCTGTACCTGCATGGCCGAAAGCCCTGACTCCGACGCCCCAGAGGCCGCAGTGCACAGCGCACCCGTCGCCGTGCGCACGCCTTTTACCGTGGCCCACGGCGCCCACCAGTTGCATGGCTGCACCTGGAGCCACATGGCCGCATCGGTGCCGCGCCTGCTGTCTCTGCATGGCGGCGGTGCGACCACCAACCACCGGCGTGTGGACTACCTGCTCCAGCCTCTGGCCACCCAACGCTGGGCCGGTGCTGCCTTCGACTTTGTAGGCCACGGCACCACGGGCGGCAGCCTGCTGGGCTCCAGCCTGGCAGACCGCCAGGCTCAGGCGCTGGCTGTAGCGGCCCACCTGGGCCTGGGGGCAACACATCCGCCCTTGGCCTTGATCGCCTCCAGCATGGGCGGCCACACGGCCTGTCAGCTGCTGGATACGCTGCAGCCACGCGCCCTGGTGCTGTTCTGCCCAGCGGCCTACACACCAGCGGCAGAGCACCAGCCCTTCGGCCCAACCTTTCAGCAGACCTTGCGCGCCACCACGGACTTCGCCGATGCCCTTGCCTGGGCAGCATTGCGGCGCTTTCGCGGTCGGTTGCTGCTGGTCTGGGGCGCGGAGGATGCGGTGATCCCGCCCACGGTCATCCGGGGCTACAGCCAGGCCGCCATGGCCGCGCGCAGCGTGGACGTGGTCCAGTTGCCTGGCGTGGGCCATGCCCTGCACGCGTGGCTGCAGACCCAGCCGGTGGCGGCCCTGGCGCTGCTGCAGCGCATCGCCGCCCTGCTGGCGGCGGCGGAACGGGATTGAGTCACACGGCGCCATAGCCGAGCACGTCCCTCCCGCTTCAGGCCATGCCAGCATGCAGCCGATGCTTGACAAAGCGCAAGAGGCATTGCCCGGCGCAGCGCGATAGTGCACGCCACACCAACCAGGAGTGCCCACCATGAAGCTGCTGAACGATCTTTTCTCTACCGACTACGGCCTGATGAGCATCATTGGCATCGGGTTCATGCTGTGCATGGCCGCGTTTTTCCTGCGCATGTTCCTGGTCAAGATGAACGAGCCGCCCGCACCCAACCCTGCGGGTCGCGCAGGGGCTGGCAGTGGCAGCATCAAGGGCCCGCCGCCGTCGCGCTGAAGCGGCGGCGCTGCGGGGGCGCCGCACCCACTGTGGCAGGGCAACCGGCGCAGACGGAAGGGGCATGAAGCGGGGCGATACCATTGCGGGTTCTGTTCTCCCCCACACCAAACACCCCGTCGTCTGCGCCATGACCCACGCTACCGAATTCGCCCCCGGCCTCGTCATCCAGGGCATCACGCCCCCGCTGTCCCTGTCGAGCTACAAGCTCATCGCTTTTGACATGGACTCCACCCTCATCAACATCGAGTGTGTGGACGAAATCGCCGACGCCGCAGGCCGCAAGGCCGAGGTGGCCGCCATCACCGAAGCGGCCATGCAGGGCGTGATCACCGACTACAAAGAGAGCCTGCGCCAGCGCGTGGCCCTGCTCAAGGGCGTGACAGTGCAGCACATGGAGCAGGTCTTCACCGAGCGCCTGCGTTTCAACCCCGGTGCCAAGGAGTTGATCACCGCCGCCAAGGCGGCGGGCCTGACCACGCTGCTGGTCTCCGGCGGCTTCACCTTTTTCGCCGACCGCGTGAAGGCCGGGCTGGGCATTGATTTCGCCCGCTCCAACATGCTCGAAGTGCAAGATGGCCAGCTCACCGGCCGCATGGTGGATCAGGCCTGGGGCGACATCTGTGATGGTGCCGAAAAGCGCCGCACGCTGCTGGAAGTGGCTTCGCTCATGGGCATCTCGCCCCAGCAGGCGATTGCCGTGGGCGACGGCGCCAACGACCTGCCCATGATGGGTGCAGCGGGCCTGTCGGTGGCCTACCACGCCAAGCCCGCCGTGCGCGCGCAGGCCAAGGTGGCCATCAACCAAGGCGGGCTGGACCGGCTGCTGGAAGTGCTGCGCTGATTCGCAACACCACAGCCCCGCCATGCTGAAGGCCCTTTCCGCCCGCGCCGCGCAGTCCTTGCGCAAAAGCTGGAAGCAGCACCTGACGACCCTCGTGCTCGCCTGGGTCGCCATCGTGGCGGTGGACACCTGGCGCACGCGCGACCTGCCACAGGGGCCCGCACCCGATGCTGCGCTGGTGATGGCCGCCAGCGCTGGCGCCCCCGCCCCCACCACCCTGGCCGCATGGCGCGCCCAGCATCCCGGCCAGGCCGTGGCCGTGCACTTCTGGGCCGAATGGTGTGCAGTGTGCAAGCTCGAAGAGCCCAGCATTGCCAGCCTGTCCGGCCACTGGCCCGTGCTGGGCGTGGCTATGCAGTCGGGCAACGCCGAGCGGGTGGCCCAGGTGCAGCGCCAGCGCGGCATGCCCTGGCCCACGGCGGTGGACCCACAGGGCACCCTGTCGCACAGCTGGGGCGTGCGCTCCGTGCCCGCGCTGGTGGTGATCGATACGCACGGCCAGGTGCGGTTTGCCACCTCGGGCTACACGCCCGAGTGGGCCATGCGCCTGCGGCTGTGGTGGGCACAGACCATGCCACAGTGGAAAGCATTGCTTCCAAAACAATAGCTGCTTGCGCTTGATGGACGCGCGCAGACGGCTATTTTGACCACTATTTTTTGTTCCACCGGGCGCCCCATGCCCTGATGCGCCCCGCGCTGCGTGTGGCGCAAATCTTCAAGACCCGCCACCCCCGTCCTTTGCACACTGGCCCCGTCACACCCACGGAGGCCCCATGCACATCACCCTGAACCAACAAGCCCAGCCGGTGCCCCCCGGCTGGGAGGACGAACCCCTGCTCTGGCTGCTGCGCGAGCCGCTGGGCCTCACGGGCACCCGCTTTGGCTGCGGCATGGGCCAATGTGGCGCCTGCACCGTGCTCATCGACGGCGTGGCGCAGCGCGCCTGCCTGCAGACGGCGCGCGGGCTGCAAGGGCGCTCCATCACCACCATCGAAGGCCTGGCGGCGCCCGATGGCACGCTGCACCCCGTGCAACAGGCCTGGCTGGACCTGCGCGTGCCCCAGTGCGGCTACTGCCAGAGCGGCCAGATCATGGGCGCCGTGGCCTTGCTGCGCGCCACGCCCCGCCCGAGCGATGCACAGATCGACGCCGCCATGTCGGCCCACCTGTGCCGCTGCGGCACCCAGCACCGGGTGCGCGAGGCCATCCACCAGGCTGCTGAGGGTGCGAAGCCATGAAGCGCCGCCAGTTTTTGGCAGCGGCAGGCGCCGGGGTACTCACCGTCACGCTGGCGGGCTGCAGCCTGGTGCCGGTGATCCCCAAGCGCCCCACCTCCACCGCCGATGACGCGCTGGGCTGGATACGGCACGAAAACGGCCGCTACACCCTGTGGCTGCCCAGTGCCGAAATGGGCCAGCAGATCAGCGCCGCGCTGCAGGGCCTGGCCGCTGCCGAGCTGGGTGTGCCGCCCGCACAAGTACACCTGCAACTGCCCAGCACCCGCCACATCGCCCGCGTGCGCGCCACCCTGGGCAGCGCCAGCGTGCAGGACTTTGCCCTGCCCCTGGCCCGCGCCTGCGCCACGCTGCGCGAGGCCCTGGCGCAAGGCCAGACCACGGGTACGCTGGCCGCGCGCGACATCCCGGCCAGCGCGCTGCGCAGCCTGCAGCCGCGCACTGGGGCCGCCAAAGAAGCTGCGGTGGCGCCGGGCCAGCTGCACGCCCTCGTCACCGGCCAGCCGCTGTTTGCGGGCGACACACGCCTGCCCGGCCTGCTCTATGGCCGCGTGCTGCGCGCACCGGTGTCGGCCGAAATCACCTCGCGCCCCAAGGCGTGGGACGAAACAGCCGCTCGCGCCGACCCAGCCTGCGTGGCCGTGGTGCAGCACCCGCGCCTGTTGCAGATGGGCAGCCTGGGCCTGGGCATCGTGGCGCGCACGCCCTCAGCGCTCGACCGCATCGAGGCCACGCTGGCGGTGCAGTGGCAGGTGGAAGATGGCAGCGCCTTCGAACAGGCGGCCATCGACGAGCGCATCGACATCGACACGCACCTGCGCCGGGGCGCGCTGCAGCACCGCCTGCGCAAGGACGACCTGCCCACAGACACAGCCTGGTCGCTGGACCTGCGCATGGACGTGCCCCTGGCCGCCCACGCGCCCATCGAGCCACGCAGCGCCACGGCGCATTGGCTGGCCGACGCAGGCAAAGAAGGCATCGCCCTGAAGGTATGGGCGGGCACCCAAGACCTGTTCTACATGCGCGACGTGCTCGCCCGCCAGTTCAGCCTGGACGCTGAACGCATCGAGGTCCAAGCCTGCCGCATCGGCGGCGGCTTTGGCGGCCGCACCCTGTGCACGGTGGAGCTGGAGGCCACCGTGCTCGCCCAGGCCGTGGGCGCGCCCGTCAAGGTGCAATGGAGCCGCGCGCAGGAGTTTGCCCAGGGCTTCCAGCGCCCGCCCTCCAGCCACCGTGTGCGGGCCCGCGTGCAAGGCGGGCGCATCACCCACTGGTGGCATGCGCTGGCCAGCAGCCACATCCTGTTCACGCCCGCCGCCATGCCGGTGTGGATGCAGACCCTGGCCGACCTGGCGGGCGACAGCGGCGTGGCCCGCGGCGCACAAATGCCCTACGACGTGGCCCAGCAGCGCATCGAATTCACCGCCCAGCGCCTGCCCGTGCACACCGGCCCTTGGCGCGGCCTGGGCGCGGGGCCCAACACCCTGGTGGTGGAAAGCGCCATGGACGAATGCGCGCGCCACGCCGGGGCCGACCCGCTGGCCTGGCGCCTGCAGCACACCACTGATGAACGTCTGGCCCAGGTGCTGCGCCGCGCCGCCGCCGAAGCCCGCTGGCCAGCGCGCCCCGCCAGCGACGCCACCACCCTGCGCGGGCGCGGCATCGCAGGCGGCATCTACAAAGGCGTGAGCTATGCCGCCGCCGTGGCCGATGTGGAGGTGCAGCGCGCCACCGGCCAGGTGCGTGTGGTGGCGATGTGGTGCGCGCACGACTGCGGCCTGGTGCTGCAGCCCGACGGCGTGCGCGCGCAGACCGAGGGCAACCTCGTGTGGTGCCTGGGCATGGTGCTGCACGAGCAACTGCCCGTGGCCCGCTCGGGCGTGGCAGCGGCCAGCTTTGCCGACTACCCGCTGCCACGCATGGGCGACATTCCGCCGCTGCATGTGCACCTGATCGACAGCAGCGCGCCGCCCACCGGTGCTGGAGAAACCGCCATGGTGGCCGGGGCCGGAGCGATCGCCAACGCGCTGCGCGACGCCACCGGCGTGCGTTTTGCCCGCCTGCCGGTGCGCAGTGCTGATGTGCTGCAGGCCTTGTCCACGCAGGCTTAGCGGGGTCGCACCAACGGCACAATCCGCCCATGCAAGACTTTGCCAGCGCCGCCATGGTCCGCCTGCTGGTGCGCGCCATGGCTGCGCACGGGCTGGTGCCGCCACCGCCCCCACCGGGTGCCGACGGGCTGGCCGCGAGCCACGTGCCCCTGGCCTACAAGCGCAGCGTGGTCGAAGCCGTGCTGCACCAGGGCGGCCTGGGCACGCTGCTGCAGCTGGCGCAGCGGGTGGACCTGCTGGCGGGCGACCCGGTGCACCGCGCGCTGCTGGGGGCAAGCAGCCCGCCCGAGCTGATGGCACGCTGGCAGCGGCTGGAGCGGTATGTGCATTCGCGCCACCAGGTCAGCATCACGGCCAGCATCCCCGGCGAACTGGCACTGCGCCACCACGCGCGCCCCGGTGTGCCGGAAGAACCCCACCCCACCGAAAGCCTGGCAGTACTCGGCGTGCTGATGGGCGCCAGCCGGGCCCTGGGCGTGCGCGGGTTGCGGGTGGAGATCGGCGCGCCCGAGGCCGCAGGCCACCGCGTGAACCTGCGGATGGAAGCCCCTGTCGCCACCCCGGCCGAACTGCACGCGCAACTGGCACCGCTGGCCGCGCAAAAATTGCTAGGCCATTGGACCTTGCATTGGGAACATCACGACAGCAAGGCGCCCACGCCCCCCACCTTGCAGCCCCAGCCCGCCACCCACCTGTGCGACGCCCTGCCCTGGCCACCGCTGGCGCACCAGCTGGCGCGCCATGTGCTGCAGGACCCGGCAGCGCTGCACACGGTGGATGCACTGGCCCAGCACACGGGCCTGGCCCGCCGCAGCCTGCAGCGGGCGCTGACCGAACGCGGCCTGAGCTGCCGCCACATCGTGACAGAGGCACGTGCGCGGGTAGCTGCGCAATGGCTGCTGGAGAGCCCGCATGGCCTCGCAGAAATCGGGTTTGCGTGCGGCTTTGCCGACCAGCCCCACTTCACACGCGAATTTGCGCGGCATGTGGGCCTGACCCCGGCGCGCTACCGGAAGGCGTTTGCTGGTGCATGCATGGCAGAGCCGCAGAAACTATCAATTTGATAGCAAATAGCCGATATCCATCGCGCGGAAACCGCGATTTTTATTCAAGATTCTCGGCTTTGGACGGCAGCCCGGCCACGGGTGCGCGCCTGCGCGTGGCGCCACCGCCCTGGGGCAGTGCCACCGTGGGCAGCAAGGCCCGTGCGGCCGCCCCACCCGCAGCGGCCGGGGCCATCAGGTCGGCCAGCGTCACGCTGTCCAGCACCGCCAGATAAGCCTGCATGGCCTGCCACAACACGCCCTTGAGGCGGCAGTGGCTGCTCAGGCGGCACTGGTTGGTGGTGGGGTCAAAACACTCCACCAGGTTGAAGTCGGTCTCGGTGGCGCGCACCACGGCGCCGACGTTGATGGCCGACGCAGGCACCATCAGCCGCATGCCACCGCCCCGCCCGCGCGTGGTCTCCAGCAGCCCTTGGGCGGCCAGCTGCTGCACGATTTTCATCAGGTGGCTGCGCGAGATGCCATAGCCCTCGGCCACTTCGGTGATGGTCGCCGGCTGCTCGCGGGCTTCGGTGGCCGCGCAGTACATGAGCACGCGTAGCGTGTAGTCGGTCCATTGGGTCAGGCGCATGGGTTTTGCCGCAGGTCAATTTAAAGAGGTATGCGGGATGAATTTTATTGAATAAAATATTCACAACAAATGAATCTTTAAAAGGAACCGCCATGAACGCCCGCGTTGACCACCTGGATACTGCTCCCGCCCACCCCACGCCCCTCAGCACCGACCAGCAGATCGGCCAGATCGCGGTGCAACTGCCCGGTGCCACGGCGGTGTTTCGTCGGCTCAAGCTCGACTTTTGCTGCGGCGGCCAGGTGAGCCTGGCCCAGGCGGCGGCTGACAGGGGGCTGGATGCCAACGCCGTGCTGGCCGAGCTGGCCACCCTGCAACGCAGCGACGCCGTGCCCGAAGCCGCATCGCCCAGCGCGCTCATCGACCACATCCTGGCGCGCTACCACGAGGTGCACCGCCAGCAGCTGCCCGAGCTGATCCGCATGGCCCGCCGCGTGGAAGCCGTGCACCGCGACAACCCCCATGTGCCCGCCGGGCTGGCCGATCACCTCGAAACCATGCATGAGGAGCTGCTCTCGCACATGCTCAAGGAAGAGCAGGTGCTGTTCCCCATGCTCAAGAGCGGCGGCAACCCCTTTGTGGGCCAGCCCATCGGCATGATGCGCGCCGAACATGTGGACCATGGCGAGGCGCTGGACAAGCTCAACGCCCTGACCAACGACGCCACACCGCCCCAAGGCGCCTGCAACACCTGGCGCGCGCTGTATGCAGGCATTGCCCAGCTGGGCGACGACCTCATCCACCACATTCATCTGGAGAACAACGTGTTGTTCCCGGTTTTCGAGGCCAGCGCGGCACCTGCGTCGCAAGCTTGCGGTCCGTCAGGCTGCGCCTGCAGCGGCGGGGGCACACTGCAGGCATGACGCAGCAAACACCTTTACCCGACAGCTCCGTGAGCCATATGCCACCCAGCGTGGAAAGCATCACGCGGCTGGTGCATGGCTTCTACGGCGATGTGCGCCAGAACCCGCTGCTGGGGCCCGTGTTTGAAAAGGCCCTGCACGGCCAGTGGGACGCCCACCTGCAGCGGCTGGTGGACTTCTGGAGCACGGTGGCGCTGGGCACGCGCAGCTTCAAGGGAGATGTGTTTGGCAAGCACATGGCGCTGGAGGGCGTGACGCCCGCCCACTTTGCAGCCTGGGTGGGGCTGTGGCAGCAGCACACCAGCCGCCTGTTCGCCCCCGAGGTGGCACACGACCTGCAGGTGGCGGCGCATGGCATTGCGCGCAATCTGTTCCGGGGCTACTTTGGCAGCGACCCGGCGTTTGTGCCGCCGCGCAGCGAGCACGGCGGAGATTGAGTCAGGGCCCGGCCTGTTGTGCCGGGGCCAGTTACTTCTTTTTGTCGCCAGGCGTGAAGAACAGCGCCAGGCCCACCGCAATCAGCGCCACCGGCCACCACACCCGCAGCAGCTCGCGCAGGCTGATGCTGATCAGCCCCAGGTTGGTCAGCAGAAAAAACACGCCCAAAACGACCAGGACGATCGCAGCGATATGGCCTCTCATGTGCATTCCCTCGGGTAGTTGTGTGAATGGGCGCGATTATGGCGGGCCGGAGAGCTGGGCCCCCAGGTGATCCACAAACACACGCACCTTGGGTGACAAATGCCTGCTGGAGGGCCACAGCGCCCTGAATTGGCGGCTGGGGCCCATGTCCTGCTCCAGCACGCTGACCAGTCGGCCATCGGCCAGGGCATTGCGCACCAGAAAGTCAGGCAGACAGGCAATGCCAAGCCCGCGCAGCGTGGCGCCTAACACCGCCTCGATGTTGTTGCAGGCGAGTACGGTGCGCAGGCGCGGCTCGGGGCTGTCCAGGTTCTCGCGCCAGGGCCAGTCGAGCAGTTTGCCGGAGTCCGGGTGGCGAAAACGCACGCAGGCGTGCAGCTCCAGGTCGCGCATGGCAACGGGGGTGCCATGGCGCGTCAGGTAGGCCGGGGCCGCGCACAACAACAGCCGAAACGCCTGCAAAGGGCGCGAGACAAGACGGGAGTCGCGCAGATCGCCGCTGCGGATGGCCACGTCAATGCCTTCGTCGATCAGATCGACCGCACGGTCGCTGAAATTGATGTCCAGCTCCACTTCGGGGTGGCGCGCCAGAAACTCCGGCACCAGGGGAATCAGGAAGTGGTAACCCACGATGGGCGCGCTCACCCGCAGCCGTCCACGGGGGGCCTCGCGCGACAGGGACAGCATGGCCTGAGCATCGTCCAAGTCATCCAGGATGCGCCTGCAGCGCTCGTAAAACAAATTCCCCTCTGCCGTGAGCTGGATGCGCCGGGTGCTGCGCTGCAAAAGCCGCACACCCACCTCCTGCTCCAGCCGCGCCACGCCCTTGCCCACGGCAGACGCGGAGATCGCCAGCGCCCTTCCCGCCGCCACAAAGCTGCCCAGTTCTGCCGTTTTGACAAAGGCCCACATGCCGCTGAACTTGTCCATATGCCCCGCCGTTTTGGGTGTGTGCAATGCGCCTCATTCAAGCGTTTCATTCCGCAATGAAAGGAATAGAAACCACTTTTTTAACCATTCAAGCCAGTTTAATCTTCTCCAACCCACCCTCAAACCCACCGCATGACCACCCCGTTGTTCATTCACGCGAGCGCCCAAAGTCCCAGCGCTCTCCATGATTCACTGCTTGGCCTGCAAGCGGAATATCTGTCCTGGGTGCACCGCGAGATGGCGCGGTGCACTCCCGAAGTCGAGCTGCCGCAGGCCAATGGCGACGTGGATGTGGTTCAGGCGCTCTGCGCAGGGCTCTCAACGGGCAGCGCGCTTTATCTGATCGAAGTGGACGGCAAGGCTGCTGGCATGTGCGGCCTGCGCAGACTGGCTGGCAACATCGCCGAGATCAAGCGCCTGTACGTCCGCCCCGCCTATCGGGGCATGCAGCTGGGGTCGTCGGCCCTGCAAAGGCTGCTCGCAGATGCCCACCGATGGGGCCACACTCACCTCTGCCTGGATACTGCCCCCTTCATGGAGGCGGCACACCGGCTGTACGACACCCACGGGTTCACCGACTGCGCAGCATACGAAGGCACCGAGGTGCCTGTCGCGTGGCACAGCCAGTGGCGTTTCATGCAGCGCAGCATCGCTCCCGCCCGCCCATGAGGACATGTTTCGCACGGCATGCCAGGCACGCTGGCCTGGCCGCCAGCCTGCTCCTGCTGCCCCTGGTGCTGCAGAGCTGGGGCCACCACTGGGTGCGTGTGGCGGACATCAGCCTGCTGTACGTGATGTTGGCGCTGGGCCTGAACGTCGTGGTGGGCTATGCGGGCCTGCTCGACCTGGGGTATGTTGCCTTCTACGCTCTGGGTGCCTACCTGTTTGCGCTGCTGACCTCGCCGCACCTGACAGAGCACTTTGCCTGGATCGCAGCACGGTTTCCCAACGGGTTGCACACCCCCTGGTGGGTGACCATCCCGTTGGGCGCGGCGCTGGCAGCCATCCTGGGCATGCTGCTGGGGGCACCCACCCTGAAACTGCGCGGCGACTATCTGGCAGTGGTCACGCTGGGCTTTGGCGAGATCGTGCGCTTGCTGGTCATCAACATGGGCCACCCTGTCAACATCACCCACGGCGCACAGGGCCTGGGGCTGATCGACCCGGTCCGCATCCTGGGGGTGGACCTGGGCAAACCTCTGGTCGTGGCAGGCCACGAACTGGCCTCTGTCACCCTCTACTACTACCTGTTCCTGGCCCTGGTGCTGATCACCATAGGGGCCTGCCAGCGCCTGCAGGATTCGCGCATTGGCCGCGCATGGATGGCCATCCGCGACGACGAAACTGCGGCACGCTCCATGGGCATCAACACCCGCAATCTCAAGCTGCTGGCTTTTGGCGTGGGAGCCAGTTTTGGCGGTGTCACCGGCGCCATGTTTGCGGCCTTCCAGGGCTTTGTCTCGCCCGAAGCCTTCAGCCTGAACGAGTCAGTGCTCATCGTGGCCATGGTGGTGTTTGGCGGCATGGGCCATATCCCGGGCGTCGTCCTGGGAGCCGTGCTGCTTGCTGCCCTGCCCGAAGTGTTGCGCTACGTGGTCGGCCCTTTGCAGGCGGTGACCGACGGACAACTGGATGCCGGAGTGATGCGCCCCTTGCTGATTGCGCTGGCGATGATCGCCACCATGCTGTGGCGCTCCAGCGGTCTGTGGCCAGCGCCCGACAAGGCACAGGCACCCGGGTCAGCCCAAGCAGCCGGGCACGGCAGGTAACTGGCAGATCAGGACCTGTTCAGGACCTCAGCGTTCTGCAGCGCGCGCTCCGCGCAACGGCTTGAGCAGGTCCGACAAACCGTTGTGGTCAATCTCATGCATCAGCGCCAGCAACTGACCCAGCTCGCCCTTGGGGAAGCCCTCACGCGCAAACCAGTTCAGGTAGTTGCCGGGCAGGTCGGCCAGCAACGTGCCTTTGTGCTTGCCGTAAGGCATCTCGGTGGTGACCAGGCGCTGCAACTTGTCCGCATCCATCGCCAACCCCTCAGCCGCCCTCGCGCTTGACCTTGTGGCCGAGTTTTTGCAGCGCGGCCATCACACGCTCCACATGGTCGCCCTGCACTTCGATCACACCGTCTTTCACCGTGCCGCCACTGCCGCAGGCCGCCTTGAGCTGCTTGCCCAGTTGCGTGAGTGCAGCCTCGTCCACCAGCACGCCCTTGACCAGGGTCACGGCCTTGCCGCCCCGGCCCTTGGTTTCGCGGGACACGCGCACGATGCCGTCGCCGGTGGGCAAAGGCTTGTTCTGCTTGCAGGTGCATTGCGCCACGGGCTGGCGGCAGTCGGGGCACATGCGGCCCGATTCGGTGGAGTAGACGAGGCCACCCAGGTCTGCGAATGACTTCATCGCTTGTGCTCCACCTCGTTTTGCAGCATGTGGAAGTCCAGCAGGCGGGTGGCCAGCAGGGTTTCGGTGAGGAAGCACACCAATGCCAGCAGGAAGGACGCCACGCCCGCCAGGAAACCCGCCACCGCCAGCCGGTTGGACTGGAAGTTGGTCGTTTCGCCAAGGAACAGCAGGATGATGGTGATGCCGATCAGGAAGGCGCAGAACGTGAGCAGGGCAATGCAGCCGTTGGCCAGCCGCCCGCGCAGGCGCAGGTCGGCCAGCTCCTTGTAGGCGCGGGCCAGAAACTCGGGCTCGGTGCTGGCACGGGCACGGTCTTCCACCACGCGGGCCCGGTCGATGATGCGGGCCAGGCGCCCGGCCACCGCGCCGATCATGCCGGACACGGCGGTGAGCAAAAACACAGGGGCCACCGCCAGCTGGATGCCGTGGGTGATGGCAGAAGAGTCAAGGGTGAGGGCCATGGCGCTACCAAAAAGGGAAAACCGGCGGGGCGCCGGTGGCCCCGATTATCTGCGCGATGCCCCTTTGCAGGGCCCGCAGTGCGGCCCGGAATGCCATCGCCCCGGTGCGCGCGGGGGCCAGGACAGCAACTGCGGCGACAATCCCCCCATCTCCTTCCCCGTTTCGCGCTGCTGTGTAGCCCTTCCTGCCGCCGCCCCAGCGCCGCTTCCATGCCCTTTGCCTCCCTCGGTCTGTCCCCTGCCCTTGTCCACGCTGCAGAAAAAGCGGGTTTTGTCGCGCCCACGCCCATCCAGGCAGGCGCCATCCCCGCCATCCTGCAAGGGGCTGACCTGCTGGGGGCAGCCCAGACGGGGTCCGGCAAAACAGCGGCTTTTGCCCTGCCTTTGCTGCAGCAACTGCAGCTTAGCGAGACGCAAGGGCCTGGCGGCCCGCGCCGGGTGCGCGCCCTGATGCTGGTGCCCACGCGCGAGCTGGCCGCCCAGGTGGGCGAGGTGCTGCGCAGCCTGGCCCAGCACCTGCAGCAGCCGCTGAAAGTAGCCATCGTGTTTGGTGGCGTCTCGATCAACCCGCAGATGCTGGGCCTGCGTGGCGGCGCCGACATTGTGGTGGCCACGCCGGGCCGCCTGCTGGATTTGGTGGATCACAACGCGCTGCGCCTGTCGGCCGTGGCGCACCTGGTGCTGGACGAGGCCGACCGCCTGCTGGACCTGGGCTTTGCCGAAGAGCTGCAGCGTGTGCTGGCATTGTTGCCTGCACAGCGGCAGAACCTGTTCTTCTCGGCCACCTTCCCTGCAGCGGTGCAGGCGCTGGCCGATGGCCTGCTGAAAAACCCCGTGCGCGTGGAGGTGCCCCACACCCCGGGCAACGAACCCGCCATCGAACAACGCGCCATTGCGGTGGACGCCAGCCGCCGCACCCAGTTGCTGCGCCACCTGGTCAAGGAGCACAACTGGTCGCGTGTGCTGGTGTTTGTGGCCACGCAGTACGCGGCCGAACATGTGGCCGAGAAGCTGTACAAGGCGGGCATCTATGCATCGCCTTTCCACGGCGGCCTGAGCCAGGGCGCGCGCAAGCAGGTGCTGCAGGAGTTCAAGGACGAGCGCTGGCAGGTGGTGGTGACCACCGACCTGGCCGCGCGTGGCATCGACATTGCGCAGCTGCCTGCGGTGGTCAACTACGACCTGCCGCGCTCGGCCGTGGACTACGTGCACCGCATCGGCCGCACCGGCCGCGCGGGTGAGAGTGGCATGGCCGTGAGTTTTGTGACGGCCGATGCCGAGGCGCATTTCCGGCTGATCGAAAAGCGCCAGCACCTGGCCCTGCCGCGCGAGCAGATTGAGGGCTTCGAGCCCACCGAAACCGCAGCCCCCGCCACCGATCCGCAGGGTACCGGGGGCGTCAAAGGCAAACGGCCGAGCAAAAAGGACAAGCTGCGCGCCGCTGCGGCCGCGGCCGCTGCAACGTCAATCGCCGAAAAAAAAGGCTCCTGAACGGAGCCTGGGAGCGGGAAAAAGCGGCGGGGTCAGGCCCCTTCGCCATCGCCATCGCCATCGCCATCGCCATCGCCATCGCCATCGGCCGCATCCACGCCATGCACCTCGGCCGCGCCTGCAGCGCGGGGCTGGCGCTTGCCGGGCTTGGCGAGGATTTCCACATAGAACTGCGCCCCGCCCTCGGCCGCGACTTCATTGATCAGCCCGGTCAGGGCCGATAGATGCGCCACGGCGGCGTCTTCCTTGGTGCGGCCAAAGCGGCAGTCAAAGTCCCAGAAGTCGGCGCCTTCCGGCAGGTCGCGGCGCCGTTCGCGTTTGATGTACTTGCGGATTTCGTGCTTGACGGCATCCAGAACACGGTCGCGGTTCTTGCCTTCGACGTGGAGTTGGAAAGTTTTTCTCATGGGCGATGGTACCGCCTGTGACACCCGCCCGTTCCCAGCCAGGCCCCCAGGTGCCACAATGGTGCATTACTTTTGGTTACCGCCAAGCCCCATGTCCCACGACCTGCGTCTGCTGCACCTGCTGCCAGCGGCTGTGCTCGTCACACAGGATGGCGCCATTCGCTTTGCCAACGCGGCCAGCGTGGAGCTGCTGGAAGCGCCCAGCGCCGACAGCCTGATCGGCCGCCTCTCGGGCGATTTTGTGCACCCTATCGACCAGGTGCGCTCCAGCAACCGCATCCAGCAGGTGGCCGTGCCCGGGCAGGCGGGGCGGCCCAACAAATCCTCCGAGTTCCGCATCCGCACCGCGCGCGGCAACCTGCGCATGGTGCTGATCAGCAGCGTGGCGACGGAGTGGGACGGCGCCCCCGCCGTGCTCATGTGTGGCCTGGACATGACCCACCAGAGCGAGATCGAAGCCCAGCTGCGCGAGAGCGAGCAGAACTTCCGCCGCCTGTTCGACAGCCTGCAGGACGTGTACTACCGCACCAATGCCCAGGGCGTCGTGCAGCATGTGGGGCCTGGGGTGCGGCGTGTGCTGGGCTACGAACCGCACGAGATCGAGGGCCGCACGGCAGAGTCGTACTACCCGCACAGCTCCGATCGCGATGCGTTCAAGGCCGCGATCCTGGCGGATGGTGAGGTCAGCGACTTTCCCGGCCAGATGGTGCGGCGCGACGGCCAGGTGATCGACATCTCCATCAGCAGCCACGCGCTGTACGACCATGCGGGCAATTTCGCGGGGGTCGAAGGCATCTACCGCGACGTGACGCAGCGCAAGAACCTGGAGCGCGAGCTGCAGCGGCTGGCCACCACCGACATGCTCACCGGCATTGCCAACCGACGCGCGTTTCTGGAGACGGCGGAATCCGCGTACGCCCACTCATGCCACAGCGGCGAGCCGCTCACGCTGCTGATGCTGGACCTGGACCATTTCAAGGCCATCAACGACCGCTATGGCCACCTGGAGGGGGACCGGGCCCTGGTGGCCTTTGCCCAGGCCGTCAAAAGCCAGCTGCGCGCCAGTGATGCCGTGGGGCGCCTCGGGGGCGAGGAATTTGGTGTGCTGCTGCCGCTGACCACCCTGGCCGAGGGCCTGGAGGCCGCCCACCGCATCCTGCAGAGCGTGCGCGCGCTGCAGCTGAACGACGACACGGGCCAGGCCTACCGCATCACCACCAGCCTGGGTGTGGGCGCCTTCCGCCAGAGCGACCGCAGCCTGCGCGACATGCTGGACCGCGCCGACCAGGCGCTTTACCTGGCCAAGCACCGGGGGCGCGACCAGATCGCCTCGCTCGAAACACCGGGCGACTGACGCGGGGCGACCCGCCCCTGCCGTGTCTCCGCAAGGCAGGCGGGGCCACGCCACTTTTACAAGCGCATCCGCTCCTGCTGCAGGTTCCACAGGCAGGCGGCAATCCCCAGCAGCATTTCCATCACCTGCTCGGCGCCCTGCTGCGACAGCTCCAGGCCGTCGATGATCATGGCCAGTTGCGCGATCGCGTCCTCAGGCGCTGACGCGCCGCCACTGCGCGCCACTTCGGCAATGGCGATCAGGACATCGGTGTGATTCATGGCCGGGCTGCCGGTGCGCCACCGTCCCACCGGTGCATGGTCACGGAAGATGCGGGCACGCCGTGGCCTAGCGCGGCGCCATGGACAGCTGCGGCTGGCGCGGCGTAGCCCCGGCGGGCAGCGCCGCCCCCAGCGCGTTTGGCGCTGTTGATGGCAGCGGCAATCCGCCCTGTCGGGGCCCCTCCAGTGCATCCACGGCCGGGCGGGCCCCATCGGGCGCCAGCCGGAACTGGTGGATCACCTCCAGCAGGCGCCGGACCTGGTTCTTCACACCGGTGGAGGCGGACGAGCTGTCGTCCACCAGGGCGGCGTTCTGCTGCGTGGCAACATCCAGTTGCCGCACGGCCTCGCCAATCTGGGCGATGCCCCGGGCCTGTTCCTGGCCCGCGTTCTGGATCTCGCTGATCAAGGCCACGACCTGGTTCACATGCCGCACGGTGTTGGCCACGCGCTCACCCGCCTGGCCCACCAGCGCCGAGCCCCGCCCCACGCCCTGCACGCTGGCCGCGATCAGGCCCCGGATCTCACGCGCCGCCGTGCTGCTGCGCTGCGACAGCCCCCGCACCTCGCCCGCCACCACGGCAAAACCCCGGCCCTGCTCGCCGGCGCGGGCTGCTTCCACGGCGGCATTGAGGGCCAGCAGGTTGGTCTGGAAGGCAATGTCGTCAATCACCTTGATGATGTCGGTGATCTTCTGCGATTGCAGGTTGATCTCCTGCATGGTAGCGACCACGTCACGCATCACGCTGCCGCCTTCATTGGCCACTTTGCTGGCCTCTTGCGCCAGTTGCGTGGCGCGGTGGGCGTTGTCGGTGTTGTGCTGCACGGTGATGGTGAGCTGCTCCATCGAGGCCGCCGTCTCCTGCAGGTTGGAGGCCTGCACCTCGGTGCGGCGGGCCAGGTCTTCGGCGCCACCGGCCATCAGCACGGCATCCCGGGCCACGGTTTCGGTGCTGTCGCGGACCTCGGTGATCACGCGCACCAACTGCTGGTTCATCTCCCGCAGGGCGCCCAGCAGTTCGGCGGTTTCATCGCTTCCGCGCACCACAATCTGCGCGCTCAGGTCGCCGCCTGCCACGGTGCGGGCCAGTGCCACGGCCTGCTGCAGAGGGCGCGAGATGGAGCGCGTGATGACCAGCGCCATCGCCGCCCCAACCAGCAGCGCCAGCGCGGTCGCGGCCAGCATCCACACATGGATGGTCTCGCTCATCGCCTTGGCGGCACCAAACTCTTCTGCGCCCACATCGATCTGCAGGCCCACCAGCTGCTCGACCGCCGCCTGCACCTTGGCAGCCTGGGGGCGGATCTGGGTGATGTACAGCTCCGACCCGTCGTCGTACTTGCCCGAGACCAGCGCCTGCGCGGCGGGCAGCAGCCCTTTGTCCAGGTACTGGGTGTTGGCCTCGGCAAAGGCCTGGGCCAGGGATTGTTCTTGAGCGGCCAGCGGCTTGGCCGTGTAGCTGGCCCACAGGCTGCGGATGCGCTCGACGTTCGCCGTCAGCTCGGTGTGGCTGGCCTGCAGGTTGCTGGTGCCAGGGTCCATCAGCATGTCCATCACCAGCACCCGGTTGCGCTGGGTGAGGTGGCTGATCTCGGACAGCACGCCCAAAGGCACCGTGCGGTCGCCATACAGCGCTGCGCTGCGCTCGGTCAGGCGCTTGGCACCGCTGATGCCGCCCGCCGCCAGGGCCGAGATCAACAGCAGCAGCACGGCAAATGCCAGGGCCAGTCGGGTGCCAATTTTGATTTTTTGAAGCATCTGAAAGTCTCGTCAATGTCCCGGTGGCGGCCCCGGGGGCACCACCATCGCGTTCGATCCGTGTGGCGAAAACCTGGTGTGGTCGTGCCACCCCTGTTTCAGCCACCATTTCCGGCCACGGTATGGCCATCGGAGAAAGATACTATTTGTTTCAAATGACAAAACCATGACGCAGCAACAAGACCATTGCACCCTCACCGGGCTTTAAAGAAAGATAATATTTTTTGTTAAGCTACCGGCCTCGCAGGCCAGGGGCCTGCAGGGTTTCGACAAATACAAACATATTCAAAACAAATAACAGAAAAATCCATGAAAGCTATCTACGCCCTTTTGACCCTCTCATGGGCCCTGCTGACCGCGGGCGCCGCTGGCGCGCAGACTGTGACCGGCGCAGGGTCTTCAGCCGCAGCGCCCATTTACCGCAGCTGGGCCAAGGCCTACACCAAGGCCACGGGCTCCGGGGTGGCCTACGATCCCGTCGGATCCAGTGCGGGCATGAAGAAAATCCAGCAACAGGCCGTGGGTTTCGGGGCCACCGATGTGCATCCGTCCGACAAGGACCTGATCGAGCACGGCCTGATCGCCCTGCCCGTGGCCATCACCGGCATCAGCCCCATCTTCAACCTGCCCAAGGTCCAGAACGCGCAGCTGCGTCTGACGGGCGAGGTGCTGAGCCGCATCTTCATGGGCGAAATCACCCGCTGGAACGCCCCCGACATCAACGCCCTGAACCCGGACACGCCCCTGCCCGACCTGCCCATCAAGGTGGTGGTGCGCGCCGACGGCTCGGGCACCACCTACAACTTCGCGGATTACCTGGCCAAGGTCAGCGCCCCATGGAAGGCGTCTTTTGGCGTCAAGACCAGCATCAAATGGCCCGACGGCCATATGGCTTTCAAAGGCAGCGAGGGCGTGGCCAAGGGCGTGCGCGACACCGTGGGCGCCATTGGTTATGTGGATTTTGGCTATGTGGCCGAGTACGGCCTGGCCTCGGTGCAGATGAGGAATGCCGAAGGTGTTTTTGTCAAACCCTCCATCGATGCCTTCAAGGCCGCACTGGCCAACAGCGAATGGTCTGCCACCGGCGCATTCAACAACACGCTGACGCAGAAGCCCGGCAAATCGGCGTGGCCCATTACCATGGGCACGTTTGTGGTGTTCCCCAAGGTCACCAGCAACCCGGAGCAAACCACCCAGGCGCTCAAATTCATTATCTGGTCCTTTGTGAATGGCGATACCCTGGTCAGTGAAAACAATTTTGTGCGCCTGCCAGACCGGGTGCAAGCCACTGCATTCAAGGTCATCACATCCATTCGCGACCAGAAAGGAACGCCCTTGGGCTTGAGTTTGATTTCTTCTTCCGCGCCTTTGCAGCAATAAATCAACCAAATCCCAAATTGCTGAAAATTTATTTTTATATTCATTTTCATTAATCAAAAAAAACAATTCAGCGCGAGCGCCGCAGTCATCCATGGAAATCGAGTTCAAGTTCTGCATTCCCCCCGAGCGGCTGGCCGCTGTGCAGGCGGCCGTGCGCCGGGGCCGGTGGACGCCGATCCGCATGGAGGCGCGCTACTTCGACACGCCCGACGCGGCCCTGTCGTCCCGGGGCATTGCCTTGCGGCTGCGCCGCGAGGGCGCGCAGTGGGTGCAGACCGTCAAAGCCCTGGGCCTGGGCCCGCTGGACCGGGAAGAACACAACGTGGTTCTGGGCGATGCTCCACCGAGCCTGGCGCCGCGCCCCGAGTTGCATGCGGGCTCGGTCGCTGGTGCGCGGCTGGTGGCGGCGCTACAGGCGGCCCAGGGCCCTTTGGTAGAAACCTACGGCACCGAGATGGACCGCGTGACGCGGAACATCGCTTTCAAAGGGGGTGTGGTGGAGCTGGCTCTGGACACCGGGCGGGTGGTGGCCCAGCGGGGCACCCCACAGCAACAAGAAGCCCGCATCTGCGAGCTGGAACTGGAACTCACCACCGGGCCCGTGGCAGGGCTCGCCGCCCTGGCCACCCGCTGGGCCACGCGGCATGGGCTGTATCTGAGCACGGTGTCCAAGGCCGAGCGCGGCGAGCGGCTGCTGGCAGCACAATGGTCCCGGCCTGCCACCAAAGCCAGGGCCATGGTCGCCCATGCTGCGGGCCCCGCCTTTTGGCAGGGCCCGGCCTTGCAACGGGCCGTGGTCGCCTATTGCCTGCAGCAGGTGCTGAGCAACAGCAGCGAGATCGCGGAAGGCACGGGCACCGATGAACATGTGCACCAGTTGCGCATTGGCCTTCGCCGCCTGCGCACGGCCCTGCGCGAGCTGGCGCCGCTGGCCCCCGGCCGTTTCGACCCCGCGTGGGACGCGCCCCTGGTGGACGTGTTCCGGCGCCTGGGCGAGCTGCGCGACCGAAGCCAGGTGCTGCAGTCCGTCCATGCCCGCATGCAGGCCGCCAGTGCCCCTGCCCTGGCCGAGCCGCCCACGGGCAGTGCCAGCGCAGCAGGTGCCAGCACGGGTGCAGCCGACATCGTGTGCACCTCCGCATTCCAGACCGCGCTGATCGGTCTCATGACCTTCACGGCCCAAAGCCACGCGCCCCTTGCCACCACGCCAGACACAGACGCGGACGGAACGGAAGCCCTGGGGCCGAAAGACACCCGCCGCCTGCTGCAAAAACGCATCAAGCGCCTGCACACACAGGTGCGCCAGGACGCGCAGGGGTTCGCCGCACTGACCATGCAAAAGCAACATCGGCTGCGCAAACGCCTCAAGCGCCTGCGCTACCTCACCGAATTCGTGGCGCCTGGGCTGGATGCCGACAGCGCCGCTTTTCTGGACAGCCTGCAGCCCGCCTTGTCGGCCCTGGGCCAGCTGAACGACGAGCGCGTGGCCCAGGGGCTGTATGGCGACCTGGCAACCACCTCCAATGCCCCTGTGGCCTGGTTTGGCCTGGGCTGGCTGGCGGCGCACCAGGCCCTGGCGGTGGCGGCCTGCGAACAGGCCCTGTCGCACCTGGCCGACGCTCCCCGCCTGCGCAAAAGCGGCGTGCGCTGAGCGGTGGCGCGCAGCCGCACAGCAGCACATCCACGCAACTGTGCGCAGGCGGGAGCAGGGCACAATGCCCGCATGACGGCCACTCCCCCTGCCCGGCGCCACCACACCGGTGCACGCCCCTCCCACCACCCCACCCCGGACAAAGACCAGATCGCCCTGCTGGAACCCTTTGAGCGCCTGGGCACCGACCGCATAGCACTCGTCTCCACGCCCACCCAGGCCGACAAGGCCTGTGATGCCCTGGCCGCTGCCAGCGCCTGGGGGTTTGACACCGAATCCAAGCCCACCTTCGTGCAGGGCGAGCAGTCCGACGGGCCCCACGTCGTGCAGCTGGCGACACTCGACCATGCCTGGGTCTTCCAGCTGCACGACCCCGGCTGCCGCGCGCGTGTGGCCGAGCTGCTGGCGCTGCGCGGCGTGACCAAGGCGGGTTTTGGGCTGGGCGACGACACCAAGCGCATACAGGCCAAGCTGGGTGTGCAACCCAGCGACGTGCTGGAGCTGAACACCGTGTTCCGCCAACGCGGCTACCGCAAGGACATGGGCGTGAAAGGCGCTGTGGCCGTGCTGTTCAACCGGCGCTTCATCAAATCCAAGAAAGCCGCCACCTCCAACTGGGCCAACGAAAAGCTCACCGAGGCCCAATTGGTCTACGCCGCCAACGACGCCTGGGCGGCGCTGCGGGTGTTCCATGCGCTGCAGGCCCCCGCCGCCACCTGAGGGCCTGCGTCAGGCCAGGGCACACAACCGTCATTTGCTATTAAATATATAGCTATTCAGGCATATCCAGAGCGCGGAAACGGCCTTTTTTTGCCGTAAACCACGCCCTGCCCGTGCCTCACAGGCGCGCCGCCAGCCGCGCCGCCTGATCGATGGCGCGCTTGGCGTCCAGCTCGCCCGCCTCCAGCGCACCGCCGATCAGATGGGGCTTGCGACCCTGGGCCTCCAGGTCCAGCGCCAGGCTGCGCAAGGGCACCTGGCCCGCGCACAGCACCACGGTGTCGCAGGCGATCCAGGTGGGGTCCTCGCGCTTTTCGCCGTAAGAGACCAGCAGCCCTTCGTCGGCAATGCGCTCGTAGTTCACGCCGCCCACCATCTCCACTGCTTTCATCTTGAGCACGGTGCGGTGGATCCAGCCCGTGGTCTTGCCCAGGCCATTGCCCAGCTTGCCCTTCTTGCGCTGCAGCAGCGTCACCTGCCGTGCAGGGGGTGTCACGCGCGGGCCGCTGGCGGCCAGGCCACCGCGCGCTTCGGCCGGGTCGGTGATGCCCCATTCGGCTTTCCAGGCAGGCAAATCGAGTGTGGTGGAGGGGTGGTCGCCATGCGTGAGGAACTCGGCCACGTCAAAGCCGATGCCGCCCGCACCGATGATCGCCACGCGCTCACCCACCGGCTTGCCGTGGCGCAGCACGTCGATGTAGCTCAGCACCTTGGGGTGGTCCTGGCCGGGGATCTTCGGGTCGCGTGGCTCCACGCCGGTCGCGACGATGACCTCGTCAAAGCCCGCCAGGTCGGCGGCTGCGACCTTGCGGTTGAGGTGCAGCTTTACCCCCGTGTCCTCCACGCGCGTGCCCAGGTAGCGCAGCATCTCGTGGAACTCCTCCTTGCCCGGAATCACCTTGGCCATGTTGAGCTGACCGCCGATGGCGGGCGCCGCGTCGAACAGGTGCACCTCGTGCCCGCGTTCCGCCGCCACCGTGGCGGCGGTCAGGCCCGCTGGCCCTGCGCCCACCACCGCCACACGCTTGCGCGACGACACCGGGCGGTACACCAACTCGGTCTCATGACAGGCGCGCGGGTTGACCAGGCAGCTGCTGGTCTTGTTCTGGAACACATGGTCCAGGCAAGCCTGGTTGCAGGCGATGCAGGTGTTGATGCGGTCGGCCCGGCCCTGCGCCGCCTTCTTCACAAACGCGGCATCGGCCAGCAGCGGCCGCGCCATCGACACCATATCGGCGCAGCCGTCGGCCAGCACCTGCTCGGCCACCTCGGGCGTGTTGATGCGGTTGGAAGTGACCAGCGGCGTGGCGATGCCTGCCGCTGCAAATTCGGCCTTCATCTTCTGCGTGACCCAGGCAAACGCCGCGCGCGGCACGCTGGTGGCTATTGTTGGCACCCGCGCCTCGTGCCAGCCAATGCCGGTGTTGACGATGGTGGCGCCGCCCGTGGCCACGGCCTTGCCCAAGGTCACGATCTCGTCCCAGGCGCTGCCGCCGGGCACTAGGTCAATCATCGACAGGCGGTAGATGATGATGAAGTCCGGCCCCACGGCTTCGCGCATGCGGGCCAGGATTTCGACCGGCAGGCGCATGCGCTGGCTGTAGTCGCCGCCCCAGGCATCGCGCCGCAGGTTGGTGGCTTGCGAGAGGAACTGGTTGATGAAGTAGCCCTCCGAGCCCATCACCTCCACGCCGTCGTATCCGGCTTCGCGCGCCTTCACGGCGCAGTTCACAAACGCGCGGATCTGGCGCTCCACCCCGCGCGCCGACAGCGCAAACGGCGTGAACGGCGAGATGGGCGACTGCAGGCGCGAGGGCGCCACGGCCAGCGGGTGGTAGGCGTAGCGGCCCGTGTGCAGGATCTGCAGTGCAATCTTGCCGCCCGCGCCATGCACCGCGTCGGTCACCACCCGGTGGCGCTTGGCCGCGCCCGAGGTGGACAAGGTGCCCGCAAACGGCTTGGCCCAGCCCGCGATGTTGGGAGCGAAGCCGCCCGTCACGATCAAGCCCACGTCACCTTCTGCCCGCTCACGGAAGTACGCCGCCATGCGCGAGAGGTCGCGCCCGTCCTCCAGCCCGGTGTGCATGGAGCCCATGAGCACACGGTTCTTGAGGGTGGTGAAGCCCAGATCGAGCGGGGCGAGCAGGTGCGGGTACAAGGCGGCGCCGGGCATGGAGGTAGCGGCTGCAGAGGCGGCAGGAGCAGCCATGGGAGGAGAGGAATGCATGGAAGAATCGTGGACTAGAAGTATTTTCTAGAACTTTATTCTAGAATCCCGTTCCATGGCAAGCCGCAATTCCCCGCCCCCCGTCTCATCCCCCGCCGAAGCAACGGCAGACCGCCGTCAGGACATCCTGAACGCCGCCCTGGCCTGCGCGGCCGAAGGCGGGGTCGATGCCGTCACCATCGATGGCGTGCGCGCGCGTTGCGGGGCCAGCGTGGGCAGCATCTACCACCACTTCGGCAACCGCGACGGCATCGTGGCGGCGCTGTTCTTCGAGATTTATCACGACCAGTCGCGCAGCGTGCAGGCGCAACTGGATGCCGCCCAGGGTGTGGAGGCGGGCGTGCATGCCCTCGTCACGGGCTATCTGGACTGGGTGGTGGCGCAGCCCGAGCGGGCGCGTTTTCTGTTTCAGTCCCGCGGCGCGGTGGCTGCTGGCCCCCGCACGCCCGACCTGGCCGACGCAGCCCACCGCCGCAACCAGGCACTGGTGGCCTGGTTCGAGCCCCACCGCCGCGCCGGTGCGGTGCGCGACCTGCCGTGCGAGCTGATGCCATCGCTGGTGATGGGGCCGGTGCAGAGCTATTGCAGGGCCTGGCTGTCGGGCAATGCGGCCCAGGGTGGTTTGCCCTCGCCCACCACCTACCGCGCAGAGCTGGCAGACGCGGCGTGGCGGTCGGTGAAAGCCTAGAGCCAGTTCAGTAGTGCGGAGGCAACTCGTCGCGCAGGTTGCGCGGCGCCACGCCGCCGCCCTCGGGCACCTGGCGGCGCAGCTGGATGACCTCCTGCGCGAGGCGGTCGATCAGCTCCTGCTGGCGGTAGATGGTCATGTTCAGCTGGTCCAGCAGGTCTTCGGTGAAGCTGGCCTTGATCTCCAGGCTTTCGAGGCGCTGGAGAACGCTGGCGAGATCGTTGGCGTCAGACATGGAGGCGTCAGATCGCCTGACCCAGGCGCGCCACGCCTTCGCGGATCTTGTCCACATCGGCCGTGGCGAACGACAGGCGGAAGGTGGCGTGGTCGGGGTTGGCGCAGAAGAACGGCGTGCCGGGCACAAAGGCCACGCCCTTTTCAATCGCACGCTTGGCCAGCACGTTGCCATCGGCCACCTTGCCGCCTGAACCCGTGAGGCGTGCCCACACGAACAGGCCGCCCTGCGGCTGCACAAACTCGATGGCATCACCCAGCTCCTTGCGCAGCGCGTCGCCCATGGCCTGGGCGCGCTCGGCATACACCTTGCGCACATGGGCCAGCGTACCGGGCATGCGACCTGCCTTGAGATACTGCGCGGCTGTCGCCTGGGCAAAGGTGCTGGTGTGTGCATCGCTGAACTGCTTGCACATGGTGGCCTTGCCCAACAGCTCGGCCGGGGCAATCATCCAGCCCACGCGCAGGCCGGGCGACAAGACCTTGCTCAGGCTGCCGCAGTGCACCAGCAGCTCACGGCTGCCGGGCACGGTGGCGGACAGGTTCAGCAGGCTGGGGGGAGGCGCATCGCCAAAGTACAGGTCGCCGTAAGGGTCGTCCTCGACGATCAGGGTGTTGTGCTTCACGGCCATCTCCAGCACCGCCTTGCGGCGCTCCAGGCTCAGCATGGCGCCGCTGGGGTTGCCGAAGGTGGGGATCAGATAGACGAACTTGGGCTTGTGCTCAGCGATGAGCTTTTCCAACTCATCCGTCTTCACGCCGTTGCCGTCGATGGGCGCGCTGATGAGCTCGGCGCCGTACAGGCGGAAGCACTGGATGGTCGCCAGGAAGGTCGGGCCTTCCACAATCACCTTGTCGCCGGGGCTGATGAGGGTCTTGCCCAGCAGGTCCAGCGCCTGCTGGCTGCCGGTGGTGACGATGAGGTTGTCGGCCGCCACATCCTTGGCGCCCTTGCTCGTCATGAAGGCGGCCAGTTGCTCGCGCAGCGGGTTGTAGCCTTCGGTGGCGCCGTACTGCAGTGCTGCGCCGGGCTCCTCGGCCAGGGCTGCATTGCTGGCGGCGCGGATGCCTTCCACGTCGAACATCGCGCTGTCGGGGAATCCACCCGCAAAGCTGATGATGCCGGGCTTGCCCAGCAGCTTGAAAAGCTCGCGGATGGCGGAGGTTTCTACGTTGTTCAGGCGGTCGGCAAATTGCATGGCGTGGACAGAAGTGGGTGGCAAAGGATCCCGCATTGTCGCCAATTGGCGTGCAGGTTTCCTGCGGCTTAGACTGCGGGGGCCAAAACCTGAACCACCGCCTCGCTACGGAGCCCCCATGCCCCTCGAAATCCGCCAGCTGCCACCGATGCGCCTCGCCTACATGCGCCAGACCGGCCCCTATGGCCCCTCCCTCACGCAGCTGTGGGACCGCTTTGGCCGCTGGTGCGAGGCCCATGGCCTGAGCGAGCCGCGCCCCAAGTACTACGGCATCAGCCTGGACAACCCCGCCTGCACACCGCCTGCGCAGTGCCGCTACGACGCCTGTGTGCAAGTGGGCGTGGGCCTGCGTACGGGCACCGAGGCCCTGGTGCAGGACTTCCCCGGAGGCGACTACGCCTGTTTTCAGTTTGTTGGCACCGGGCCCGAGATCGGCGCAGCCTGGGCCCGCATGACGGCCCCGGGGCAGATCCCCGAAGGCTGGGAGGTGGCGGCCAGACCCGCTGTCGAGGTGTATGACGAGCACTTCGCCGTCAACCCCGCCACCGGCGCGTTTCCGTGCTGGCTGTGCCTGGCGGTGCAGCGCGTGACCTGAGTCACACGCCGGCGCCCGCGTATCAATCCACGCGGATATCGGCCCGCGCAGCCACGGCGCGCATGAGTGGCAGTTCGCGCTCGATGCGGGCGCGCAGCGCATCGCCGTTGCCCCAGGCCGGGGTCATGCCGATGTCCACCAGCTTCTTCTTGAATTCGGCCGATGCCATGGTGTCGGCCAGGGCCTTCTCCAGCTTCTTCTGCACCGGAGCGGGCAGGCCTGCAGGGCCGACAAAAGCGAACCAGGAGCCCATGTCGAAACCCGGGTAGCCGCTCTCGGCCACAGTGGGCACATTCGGCAGCAACGCCAGGCGCTGCGGGCTCAGCGCGGCAATGGGCTTGATCTTGCCCGCCTTGATGAGCGGGGTGGAGGCCACCACCGTGTCCACCGCCAGCTGCACCTGCCCGCCCATCAGCGCCGTCAGGTTGGGCGAGCTGCCGTTGAAGGGCACATGCATCATCGGAAAACCTGCGGTGGTCTTGAGCATCTCGGCGCCAAAATGCACCGATGAGCCCGTGCCGTAGGAGCCATACGAGAACTTGTCCGGCGCGGCCTTGGCCTGCGCCACGATGTCCTTGAGCGTGCTGCCCTGCACATCGTTGTGCGCCACCAGCAGCAGCCCCATGTCCGCCACCATGCCGATGGGTGTGAAGCTACGCACGGGGTCATACGGCAGGTTGGTGCGGATGGCGGGGTTCATGGTGAGCGTGGTGTTGGCGCCCAGCAGCAGGGTGTAGCCGTCGGCCGGTGCCTTGGCCACCAGCGAGGCCGCCACCACCGTGCCCGCACCGGGCCGGTTCTCTACCACCATGGGCTGGCCCAGGCGCTCGCCCAGGGCCGTGGCCAGCAGCCGCCCCAAAATGTCGGTGGCACCGCCGGGTGCAAACGGTATGACCAGCTTGACCGGCCGCTCAGGATAGGCCTGCGCCCAGGCCACGGCGGGCGCCGCCAGCGCGCACGCGCCAGCCAGAAGACAGGAAATAAAGCGGGAGCGCAGCAAGGGCATGGGGAGTTCTCCGGTCAAAAAATTCTGGAAAAGCGGGACGGACTTCAGGCGCATCAACCCAGCAGCGGGCTCGCCGCAAGGGCATAGCCACTGGCCTGGTCATAGGCATGGCCGATCTGCAGCACGGCGGCATCCTGCTGCGCCGGGGCAAGGATCTGCAAGCCCGCAGGCAGCCCGCCAGGCCCAAAGCCTGCGGGGGCAGCTAGCGCGGGCAGGCCCGCCATGGTGGCGGGCACCACGGCCTCCATCCAGCGGTGGTAGGTGTCCATGGTGCGGCCGCCCACCTCATAGGGCCAGTCCAGCCCGGCATCGAAGGGGAACACCTGGGCAGCGGGCAACACCAGAAAATCGAACTGCTCGAACAGGCCGCGCAGCACCTGGTACCACGCGCTGCGCACGCGGGCCGCGTCGTACACCTGCAGAGCCGTCAGGCGCATGCCACGCTCGATCTCCCACACCGCCTCGGGCTTGAGCAGCGCATGCGTGGCCGGGTTGCGATACAAGGCCGCATTGGCCCCTGCCACGCTGAAGCTGCGCAAGTCGATCCATGCGTTCCACAGCTGTTCCAGATTGAATGCGGGCACCACAGATTCCACGGTGCAACCCACCGTGCGGAAGTGTTCCAGCGCCTGCTCGCAGGTGGCCAACACGCCAGGCTCGGTGGGCAAATGGCCGCCCAGGTCACCCAGCCAGCCAATGCGGGCGCCGCGCCAATCACGCTCCAGCGGCTGGCCCAGCAGGGCCACGTCCTCATGGCGCCGCGTGAGCGGCAGGCGCGCATCAAAACCCGCCTGCACCGACAGCAGCAGCGCCAGGTCCGGGATGTTGCGGGCCATGGGCCCGGCCACGCTGAACTGCTGGAAGAACACTTCTTCCGTCGGCCCGTGCGGCACCAGGCCGAACGAGGTACGCAGCCCATACACGTTGTTGAAAGCCGCTGGCGTGCGCAGCGATCCCATCATGTCCGAGCCATCCGCCACGGGCAGCATGTGCAGCGCCACGGCCACCGCTGCGCCGCCACTGCTGCCGCCCGCCGACACGGCCGGGTTGTGGGCATTGCGTGTGGTGCCATACACCGGGTTGTAGGTGTGGCCGCCCAGGCCAAACTCCGGAGAGTTGCTGCGGCCGATGAACAGTGCACCGCCTGCGCGCATCCGCTCGAACACCACCGCATCCGTGGCCGAGACCTGTCCCGCAAAGATGGGTGAACCCCGCGTGGTGACCATGCCCGCAGCGGGCATGATGTCCTTGGGCGCCTGCGGAAAGCCATGCAGCGGGCCCAGGCTCTCGCCGCGTGCCAGTTGCGCATCGCGCTCTGACGCCTGCGTGCGCAGGGCGTTGCGGTCCGCCATCGCCACCAATGCATTCACCACGGGGTTGAGCCGGTCCACCTGGGCCAGGTAGGCGTCCAGCACCTCGGTGCAGGAGACCTCCCGCGCATGGATGGCGCGCGACAGGCCGGTGGCCGTGTAGTCCACGATGTGGCTGGGGGTGCCACCCGGGGTGACGCTGTTTGCGGAAGGCATGGAGGCTGAGGCCGGTGAATGTGTCATTTGCAAGTCAGCATAAGCAGCTCGCTGCGTTTCGATAATCAACGATATCTGGGGTTATCTTTGCGTTTTATGCAATCCACACTCCGAAAGGCCCCCCATGCTTTCCAGCCGCTTGCAGGACACGGCACTGCGCTACTTTCTGGAGGTAGTGCGCAGCGGCTCGGTCAGCGAGGCCGCCACGCGCCTCAATGTGTCGCCCTCGGCCGTGAGCCGCCAAGTCGCCGCCCTCGAAGACCTGCTGGGCGTGCCGCTGTTTGACCGGCGGCCGCGCGGCATGGCGCCCAGCGCAGCGGGCGAGCTGCTGGCTGCCCATGCGCGGCGGGGCGCGCTGGAGGCCGACCGCGTGGTCTCCGACATCCAGGCGCTGCAGGGCCTGCGCACGGGGCTGGTGCGCATCTGCAGCTCTGCGGGTTTCGCCATCGAGTTCCTGCCGCGCGTGATGGCGCAGTTCCGCCTGCAGTACCCCGGCATCCAGTTCCACCTGCGCGTGGCCAGCCCGGCAGCTGTGACCGTGGCGGTGCTCAACGGCGATGCAGACATTGGCCTGACCTACAGCCGCTCGGCCGAACGGGACATCACGGTGCAGCACCGTCAGGCCGCACCCGTCATCGCCATCATGCGGCCCGACCACGCGCTGGCGCGATTGCACTCCGTCACGCTGGCGCAGATGCACGCCTACCCCATCGCCCTACCCGAGCGCGACAACACCGTGCGCCAGCTGTTCGACATTGGCTGCAGCCAGCGGGGCCTGGTCTTTGAGCCCGCACTGGTGTGCAACCACTTCGAGACGCTGATGCACTTTGTGCTGCATGGTGGCGGCCTGTCCATCTCGGGCGAGGTGACGGTGCGCGACCGCGTGTTGCGCGGCGAGTTGCACGCCGCCCAGATCCGCGAGCCCGGCATGGGCGCCCGCGCCGCAGAGCTGCAGACCCTGAGCGGCCGCACCCTGCCCGCCGCCGTGCGCATGTTCCTAGAGTTCCTGCAGGCGCAGCTGCGGGACAATGCGGCACCAGCCACGCCCGCCAAAAGAAGCCAGCCCCCTGCCCCACCCCGCCAACGATGATGATGAAAACCGCCCAGATCGAGCCCTTCTTCGCCACCCTCAAGGCGGCCAACCCTATGCCCAACACGGAGCTGGAATACACCACCCCGTTCGAGCTGCTGGCCGCCGTGCTGCTATCGGCCCAGGCCACCGACGTGGGCGTGAACAAGGCCACGCGCAAGCTGTTCCCCGTGGCTGGCACGCCCCAGGCCATCCTGGACCTGGGTCTGGAGGGACTGGAGGGCTACATCAAGACCATCGGCCTGTACCGCACCAAGGCCAAGAACCTGATGGAGACCTGCCGCATCCTGGTGGAGCAGCACGGCAGTCAGGTCCCGCGTACGCGCGAAGCGCTGGAGGCCCTGCCCGGCGTGGGCCGCAAGACGGCCAACGTGGTGCTGAACGTGGCCTTTGGCCAGCCCACCATGGCGGTGGACACGCACATCTTTCGCGTGAGCAACCGCACCGGTCTGGCGCCGGGCAAAAACCCGCTGGCAGTGGAGCTGCAGCTGATGAAGCGTGTGCCTGAAGCCTACGCAGTGGACTCGCACCACTGGCTCATCCTGCTGGGCCGCTACGTGTGCCAGGCGCGCAAGCCGCGCTGCTGGGAATGTGTGGTGAGTGAATACTGCGACTACAAGCCGAAGACGCCGACGCCCTGAGTCAGCAGGCCCAGCATCTAGCTATTATTTTTATAGCTTGTAGCGCTTACTGGATAGGCGGTAGAGCCCAAAAAAGCTTCAGATTTCACTCAACGGGCTACAGCGTGCTCCCGCAGCCAGGCGGCAAAGGCTTCTTCGGTGATGTCGCCTGCGGCAACGGCGAGCATGGTCAACGTGGCGTCTGTCTGGGTGGCCTGTAAACGAAAGCCATTGAGGTACAGGAACAAGCCCACGGCCAGGAAGGCAGCCCGCTTGTTCCCGTCTACGAAGGGATGGTTCTTGGCCAAGCCTACCCCATAGCTGGCGGCTAGGGCCGCTGTGTCTGGAGGATTGTCGGCAGCCGCATAAGCCAAGATGTTCTGCGGCCGCATCAGCGCAGAGTCCAGCAACCCCTCATCGCGCATGCCTTCGCGCCCGCCGTGCGTGGCAAGGCTCTCACCGTGGAGTAGAACCAGCGCTTGCTTGCTCACCCAGCGCCAGCTCATTTAGCCAACTGGTGAAAGGTGTCACGAAAGTCGTGCATGAACTCACGGCCAGCCTTGATCTCTTCCTCAAGAGTGGGGTCGTACGGCGTCAGCGCATAGCCATCGGGCGTTTCAGTGAGGAAGATGGATTCGCCTTTGCCTAGCTTCAAACGCGCCAGGGCTTCTTTCGGCAAAACAACACCAACAGAATTTCCGATCTGGGTCAGCTTAAGCATGTGCATAGGAAGAACTCCAAGTAATTACAAACGTAATACTAAGCTTCCCCCCGGGCGCAGTCAAACCACCCCTGCCCGCCCTAAAGCTGCCATCTCTTGCGACACCCCCGCCCACGCCACATCAAACCCCGCCACCTTGCGCTCCGGCGGCACGGGATGCGCGCGCAGCGCCCAGGTGGCACCGGCCACCACGCTGTCGATCACGGGCACCGACACCTGCGGCTGCACGGCAGCAGCCATGCCTGCCAGCCCCGCCCCACCCAGGATGACGGCCTGCACGCCCATCTGGCGCACCACGTCCCGGCAGGCCTGGGCCAGCAAGGCACGGGCCGCCTCGGGGTCAGCCGCCAATTGGGCGCCGGTGGGGGCCACGGTGTGAATGCCTGCCAGTGCGTGGGCGTGGCCCAGCGCCTGGGCCAGGCGCTGCAGCATGGGGCCCCAGCGCTCGCCGCCCGTCACGATGGCAAAGCGGCCGTGGCGCGCGGCCTCGATGAATGACGCTTCAGCCAGGCCGGTGACGGGCACGGGGCTGCTCTCGCGCAGCGCCATCAGGCCCGGATCGCCAAAGCAGCCGATCAGCACCGCGTCGGGCGGGGCATGTGGCTGTGCGATCTCATGCGCCCACACATCGAGCGCGGCGTGGGCTGCCACGGCGTAGCTCGCCTCGCACGCGATGTACGGTGCGCCGAAACGGGCCGTGGCTGTGCGCACCGCCACATGCGAGCCCGCAGCCGCCTGCACATGCCGCTGCAGCAAGGCACTGACATGGGCTGACATGTTGGGGTTGATGACGAGCAGTTGGCGCATGGGCAAGCGTGTGGAAAAACCGTCAGACACCACCCAGCAACCGCGCCAGATCGGGCGCCTCTGCCGCAGGCGGCGTGAACTCCAGCTGCGACTCGATCCGCGCCAGGTGGGCCAGCATCAGCCGGGGTGCCTCGCGGGCATCGCGCAGCCGGATGGCATCAATCAGTGCCCGGTGTTCCCGGCAGCCGCAGGCGGTGGCCTCTTCGCGCGTCTGGGCGTGGCTGGGGCTGTAGGTCATCAGGATGAGCGAGGTGCGCGACACCAGCTCGCGCAGGATGCGCCCTAGCGTCTGGTGCCCGGCCGCCTGCGCGATGTGCAGGTGAAAGTCGCCCGAAAGGCGGATGGCGCGGCGCATGTCGCCGCTGGCGCGGGCGGCCTCTTCGTCATCGATGCAGGTGCGCAGCGCGGCGATGTCGGCATCGGTGGCGTTGGCAATGAACAGCTCCACCAGGCGCGGCTCCAGCAAGCGGCGGGCCTCGAACACCTCCAGCGCCTCTTGCGGCGTGGGCTGGGCGATGGAGGCACCCCGGTTGGGTGTGAGCGTGACCACCTGTTCATTGGCGAGCCGCACCAGAACAGGCCGCACCCGCGTGCGCGAGACACCGAAAGCCGCTGCCAGCTTGTCCTCCACCAGCTTGGTGCCGGGCGGCAGGCGGTGGTCGAGGATGGCCGACACCATGCGGTCGTACATGTCGTTGTCGCTGAGCTGGCCGGTCGTGTCGGGCTGCACGGGCGGTTCGGTGACCGCAGCGCGCGCGCGCCGGGGCTTGGGGAGGGTGGTCGTCATAAGGGTGTCGTTTTTACCCCGAACGGCCCTTGCGCCTGCGGCCCAGTGCCCACACCAGCAGCAGCGTCACGCCCATCACTGCAAACGACACCACGGTGGTGACCGTGCCCAGCGCGTAGATGGACGGAGTGGTCACCGTGCTGGTCAGGCCCTGCAGCTCCAGCGGCAGCGTATTTACATCGCCAATGGCTTGCGACGTACGCGCAATCTCGTCCCAGCTCAGCGTGAAGCCAAACATGCCAATGCCCACGACCGACGGCGCGATCAGCGGCAGCACCACATGTGCAAAGCCCTGCCAGGGCGTGGCACCCAGATCACGTGCGGCTTCTTCATACGCAGGGTTGAAGCGGTTGAACACCGCAAACATGATGAGCAGGCCAAACGGCAGCGTCCAGGTCAGGTGCGCGCCCAGGGCCGAGGTGAACAGGCCGAGCGAGGTACCGTAGCCTTCCAGCGCGCTCTCCATGCCCCCCCGCTCCAGCACAGCCTTGATGCCGGTGTCGATCAGCCGGAACTCCAGCCCGATGCCCAGCGACACGATGATGGACGGCATGATGAGGCTGGCCACGACGATAAAGAACAGCGTGTTGCCCCCCGCCAGCCGCTTGCGGAACGCGAGCCCGGCCAGCACCGACAACACCACGGTGCACAGCATCACCGCCACACCCAGGCCCAGTGAACGCCACAGCGCCGCACCTATGTCCACCACGCCCAGGCCCTCGGCCAGCTTGGTGAACCAGTGCAACGACACGCCGCGCATAGGAAACGTGAGCCCACCTTCGGGCCCCTGGAAGCTCAGGATGAAGATGACGAACATCGGCCCGTACATGAAAAGCACGAACAGCGCAAAGAAGATGGCCAGGGGCCAGAAGCTGGCGGGGCGGGAATCGCGCAGTTTCATCTCAAAGCTCCTTGCGGATATCGACGAGGCGCGTGAGGCCCCAGATGATCATCAGCACCACCGCCAGCAGGATCACCGCATTGGCCGCTGCCAACGGAAACTGCAGGTACGAGGTCTGCACCTGGATGATCTTGCCCACGGACGCGATCTGCTGCCCGCCCATCACGCCAATCGTCACGAAGTCACCCATCACAATGGTGAGCACAAAGATGGAGCCGATGATGATGCCGGTGCGCGACAGCGGCACGATCACGTTCCACAGCGTCTGCCAGCCGCTTGCGCCGCTGTCGCTGGCCGCCTCGATCAGACTGCGGTCGATGCGCATCATGCTGTTGAAGATGGGCACGATCATGAACATGGTGTACAGGTGCACAAACGCGAGCACCACCGAGAAATCCGAAAACAGCAGCCACTCGATGGGCGTCTCGATGAGGTTCATGCCCATCAGCGTCTGGTTAACCAGACCGTTGCGCCCCAAGAGCGGCACCCACGAGATCATGCGGATCACGTTAGACGTCCAGAACGGAATGGTGCACAGCACGAACAGCAGCGTCTGCATGCTCGATGAGCGCACATGGAAGGCCAGAAAATAGGCCACGGTGAAGCCGATCACCAACGTGATGAGCCAGACCAGGAAACTGAACTTGAGCGTGGACCAGTACGTCTTGAGCGTGACGCACAGCCCGTCCGACACATCGCCGCAGCCTTCGAAGATGGACACGTAGTTCTTGAACGTGAACCCGGGCAGCAGCTCGTAGTCGTTGAAATCCCAGAAGCTGACCATCACGATCAGCGCCAGCGGGATGATGAAGAACAGCGCAAACACCAGTGTGAACGGCGCGGCCTGCCACCAGGCGGCAATGCTGCGGCCGGGGACGGCAGCAGCGGGTAAGGACGGTGTGGTGGTACTCATGGTGTTTGCAAATCAGTTATCCGTCGCATCGGGCGACAGTCGTCAAAACTGGCGCGGCCCGATACCAGTGCCCCCGTGCAAGGGCCGCCCCGCCGCACCGGGCGCGTCCCCCTCCCAGATTGCGAAGCAATATGAGAGAGGGGGAAGGCGCGCAGCGCCTCAGGGGGTGGCACCTCTTCTACGCCGCGACGAATTCATTCCACTTCTGGACCATGTAGTTGTTCTCATCCATGATCGCGTTCCAGCAGGCAATGCCGCCCATGCGCGATTCGTAGCTGCCTCCGTCGCGCACCGCGCCGGACTTGGCCAGCACGTCGCCGTTGGGGCTCTTGATGTCCTGCGTGGCGGGCTTGCCTTCCATCCAGTAGGCCCACTCGTAGGCTTCCATCTTGGACTTGGCGGTCTCCAGCACGGCGCTGTAGTAGCCCTGGCGGTTCAGGTACGCACCGGCCCAGCCGTCCAGGAACCAGTTGATGAACTCGTAGGCGCCATCGAGCTTGCGGCCGCTCAGCGTGGCGGGCAGGCCGAAGCCCGCAGCCCAGGCGCGGTAGCCTTCCTTGAGCGGCTGGAAATTGCAGGCAATGCCCTTGGTGCGCACGGCCGTCACAGCCGGGCTCCACATCGACTGGATCACCACCTCTCCCGAGGCCATCAGGTTCACCGACTCGTTGAAGTCCTTCCACAGCGCGCGGAACTGCCCCTGCTTCTTGGCCTCGATCAGGGTCTTGATCGTGAGATCAATCTCCTTCTTGGTCATGTTGCCCTTGTCGGGGTACTTGTACAGGCCCATGGCCTCGACCACCATGGCGGCGTCCATGATGCCAATCGAAGGAATGTTCAGGATGGCGGCCTTGCCCTTGAACTCGGCGTTCAGCAGCTCAGCCCATGAATTGATGGGGCGCTTGATGAGGTCGGGGCGGATGCCCAGCGTGTCGGCGTTGTACACGGTCGGGATCAGGCTCATGAACTGCGTGGGCGCAGTCGCAAACTTCTTGGACTTTTCGCCTTCCAGGTAGATCACCTTCTTGGGTGCAGTGCCCTGGTCGCCCACGGCCTTGCCCGCCACCAGGCCGGTGGTGAACAGCGTGGTGATCTTGTCGGCGTTCTTGATCTTCTTGGTATCGATGCCTTTGAGGTTGCCCGTGGGCACGATCTTCTTGAGAGAGAAGTACTCGGTGTCGATCAAATCAAAGCTGTTGGGCGCGGTCACGGCGCGCTTGGTCACGTCGTCCGTGGTCACAGCGACGTACTGGATCTCGATGCCGGTGTCGGCCTTGAATTTCTCGGCAATGGCCTTGTCCTGGTTCACCGCCGTGCCCAGGTAGCGCAGCACGATCTTCTCTTGCGCATGCACGGCCGGGAACATGCCAGCGGCCAGGATGCCCGCCGTGCCCTTGAGCAGCGAGCGGCGCGCCACACCAGTGGCTTCACGGACGACGCCAGTGGCATCGGAGACAACAACAGGGGAATCAGTACGGGAAGCATCTGACATGGGAACACTCCTTGGGTTGCAGAAGGGACGGGTGAAAAAATAAAAAGACTTGGCGGCGCGGTCAGGCGGCTTGAGCCATTGCGGGAACGGGCACGGACAGCGGGTGCGCCTGATCGGGCGTCCAGTGCAGTTGCACGGCCTGCCCCACCTCGTAGGGCTGCGCAGCAAACGCGGCTTCAGGCACCATCACCGAATAGGCCGCCGTGGCGTTGGCCGACAGGGCCACGCCCTGCTTCTGCAGGCCGATCAGCACATAAGTGCCCTGGTACTCCACATCGGTGACCACCGCCTGCATACGCTGGGTGCCCCAGGGCAGTTCTGCGTTGAAGAGGGCAACCTGCAGATGGTCGGTGCGCACACCCACCTTGCCTTCGGGCGTGTCGATCACGTTGTGCCCCCCCATGAAGCGCGCCACGAATTCGCTGGCGGGCCGGTTGTAGACCTCGTGCGGGCTGCCCACCTGCTCGATCACGCCATGGTTCATCACCACCATGGTGTCGGCCAAGGCCATGGCTTCTTCCTGGCTGTGGGTCACATGGATGAAGGTCAGTCCCAGCTCCTTTTGCCAGCGGCGCAGCTCGGCGCGCATCTGGATGCGCAGGAAAGGGTCGAGGGCGGAGAGCGGCTCATCGAGCAGCAGCACGCGCGGCTGCGTGATCAGCGCACGCGCCAGCGCCACGCGCTGCTGCTGCCCGCCGGAGAGTTCTGCAGGCTTGCGTTCGGCCAGGTGGCCCAGGGCCACGCGCTCCAGCAGGTCGCGCGCCTTGGCCTGCCGTTCGGCCTTGGCCACGCCCTTCATCTTCAGACTAAAGGCCACGTTGTCCAGCGCCGAGAGGTGCGGAAACAGCGCGAAGCTCTGGAACATCATGGCCGTGCCGCGCGCGGCGGCGGGCAGGTCGGTGATGTTGCGGTTCTCCAGCAGGATGTCGCCGCTGGTCACCGACTCGTGCCCCGCAATCATGCGCAGCGTGGTGCTTTTGCCGCAGCCCGACGGGCCCAGCAGACAGCAGTAGCTGCCGCTGGCAATGCGCAGGTTGATGGCATCCACGGCGGGTTTGCCGCTGGCATAGCGCTTGGTGAGCGCAACAATTTCGATGGCGGCAGGAGCCTGCGCAGAAGTGGTGGCGTGCATGGGCCAGGGTGTACGCAAAGCCCATGCCAACTTTGTACACAATATTTTTAGTGCATTGCATACAAAATGCACCAACGCCGTGCGCGGCCGCCCCGGCGGGGCGCACGCCATGCACCATCCCCGGCCCACACCCGGGGCCTTCATGGTGCACAGGCGACTGGCGACGGGCCCTGGCCTCATAGACCAAGCCTCTGCAACGCGTGGCTATACTGGGCCCGGGCAGAAGAAACAATTGCTTACGCAGGCGCGCCACCCCACCACCCACGACGGATGACGAACCTCGACCCACGCTCCATGATTGCCATGGCGGGCTTCATGTCCGCCATCATGGCCGTCGTTCTGCTGTTCATGCGGCGCCACTACCCGCCCTCCATCCGGGGCGTGGGGGCCTGGGCTGTCGCCCCCCTGCTCTGGCTGGCGTCCACGGTGCTCTTCGGTGCGCGGGACTTCATTCCGGCCTGGCTGAGCCTGGTGCTTGCCAACCAGCTGCTCGTGCTGGGCAGCCTCGTCTATTACATGGGTACACGCCACTTCCTGGGCCAATCGTTTGACTGGCGCTTCTGGGGCTGGGTGATGGCGGGCAGCACCACCGTGTTTGTGGTGCTCACCTACTGGTTTCCCAACTACGGACTGCGGGTGGGCTTCTTCACGGTGCTGATGGGTTGCATCTACACGGCGCAGTTGCGCTTCATGCTGCGCCACGGCGAGCACAGCTTTCCGGTGCGGCTGGTGCAGGTGGTGCTGGCGTTGCACACGTTGATACTGGCCGTACGGCTGTTTTCCATCCTCATTGGAAAGGGTGGCTCCGACCTGATGGAGCCTTCCTTGTTCCAGACCCTCTACATCGGCGCCTACGTATTGATGGTGCTCATGCTTTCCATCGGCGCGGTGCTGATGGCCACCGACCGCCTGCGCACCGAACTGGAACACCTGGCCACGCACGACTCACTGACCAACACGCTGAACCGCCGCGCGCTGCTGGCGCACTGCGAGGAGGAACTGGAGCGCGCCCAGCGCTATGGCCACGGCCCGTCCATCATGATGGTGGACCTGGACAACTTCAAGGCCGTCAACGACACCCGAGGCCACCAGCATGGCGACGCGGTGCTGGTGCATTTTGCCGACTGCACGCGCCAGGTGCTGCGCCGCGCCGACCGGCTGGGGCGCTATGGGGGCGAGGAGTTTCTGGTGCTGCTGCCCGACAGCGATGCCGATGCCGCCATGGCGGTGGCACAACGCATCCACGCCACGCTGGCCACCGGCCATGCGCTGGATTGCCAGGTCAGCATCGGGCTGACCAGTTGGACCGGGGCCCACGACACGCTGGACGCCATGCTCTCACGCGCCGACGCGGCGTTGTACCGCGCCAAACACGAGGGGCGCAACCGGACCGTGGTGGCCTCGGAGCCCGTTCAAACACCACGCGCGGCGCAGGCAGGCTCCGCCCAAACGGTCGCCTGCGATTGAGCGCAAAGCCGTGTCAGGCCGTCTGGGTAGCCACCCCGGCCGACTCAAAGCTCGCCATTTCGGCCAGCACCGCGCAGGCCGACTGCAACAGCGGCCAGGCCAACGCGGCACCCGAGCCCTCTCCCAGTCGCAGGCCCAGGTCCAGCAACGGCTCGGCCTGCATCTGGGCCAGCATCAGGGAATGGCCCCGCTCGCCCGAGCGGTGGGCAAACACGCAGCGCTGCAACACGGCGGGCTGCACGCGGCTGGCCACCAGCACGGCAGCGCTGGTGATGAAACCGTCCACCACGATCACACGGCGCTCGGCCGCTGCCTGCAGCACCGCGCCCACCAGCGTCGCCACCTCGTAACCCCCCAGCGCAGCCAGGGCGGCCAGCGGCGTGGTGGCATCGGCATTGGTATCCAGCGCCTGTTGCAGCACGGCGCGTTTGCGCTCTATGCCTGCTGCGTCCAGGCCTGTGCCAGCGCCTGTCACCTCGGCCAGCGGCAGCCCAGCCAGCCGCGCCAGCAGCAGCGACGCCACCGAGGTGTTGCCAATGCCCATCTCTCCCAGCAGCAATGCATTGCCCGGCAGGCCACGCACCACGTCCATGCCGTTGGCGATGGCCTGGGCACACTGCTCCGCCGTCATGGCCGGGCCCACCGATGCATCGGCCGTGCCGGGCGCCACCTTGTGCACCAGCAGGCGCGGCGCACCGGGGGCTGTCTCGCGCTGCGCGATGGGGCGCGCCACGCCGCAGTCCACCACCGTGAGCTGCAGCCCGTGCTGGCGCGCCAGCACGCTCACCGCAGCGCCACCGGCCAGAAAGTTTTCCACCATCTGCCAGGTCACATCGCTCGGGAAGGCCGAGACCCCCTTGGCCGCCAGGCCATGGTCGCCCGCGCACACCAGCATCTGCGGCTGCAGCAGCGCGGGGGCCTCGGTGCCCAGCACCTGGCCGATGCGCAGGGCCAACGCCTCCAGCCGCCCCAGCGACCCCAACGGCTTGGTCTTGTTGTCGAGCAGGTGCTGCAGGCGGGCAGTCAATGGTGCGTCGGAGATGTCGGCAATGGCGGGGACAGTGAATGCGGCGAGGGATTGCATGGTGTGAGGAAAAGAAGCAGAAAGAACGAAATGGAACGAGGGACAGGCGGTCAGGCGGCCGCGTAATCTGGCGCGATCAGCGCCTGCAGCGCACCGGGTACAAAGCTGGCCTCGGCCATGCGGGCCAGGCCGTCGAACACGGCGTCGAGCGTGGGAACAGGGGATGCCCCCTCACGGCCGAACAGGGCCTGCAGCACAGCGGGGTCTTCGAGCAGGCCATGCAGATACACGCCCAGCACGTTGCCCGCCGGGTTTTGCCACGCGATACCCGGGATCACTTCACGCGACACATCCCCTTTGGCGGCCATGGCGGGGTGCTGGGCTGTCTGGCCGTGGTGGATTTCGTAGCCCGTGACGGGCACTCCGGCCAGCGCAGCCCAGGCGCCCAACACCGCGCCAAACCGGGCCTGTGTGCGTTGCACGGTTTTGGCGACCTCGAAGGTGGTGACCAGGGGCAGCAGGCCCAGGCCCGGCGCATTGCCATCGATGCCAGCGGTGTCGATCAGCGCCTCGCCCAGCATCTGCAGGCCACCACACACACCCAGCACCGTTCCGCCCTGCCCCGCGTGCTGGGCAATGGCCTGGTCCAGGCCCTGCGCGCGCAGCCAGGCCATGTCGGCGGCGGTGGCCTTGGAGCCGGGCAACACCACCCAATCGGAGGGCTTGAGGCCGCCCAGGTCCGCCGGACTGCGCGCCCACAGCAGGCGCACGCCAGGCACGTTCTTCAGGGGCTGGAACTCGTCGAGGTTGCTGATGCGCGGGTAAGCCACCACAGCCACCGTGGTGTGCACGGCACCCGCCACCAGCGTACGGTCATCGAACACGCCATCCTCTTCGGGCAGGCCGTGGCGCCACTGCATGGGAATGGTGGCCACGGTAGGCACGCCGGTCAGATCGTGCAGCATCTGCGGGGCGGGGGCCAGCAGGCTGGCATCGCCGCGAAACTTGTTGAGCACAAAGCCGTGGATCAGCGCCCGCTCATCTTGGGGCAGCAGCGCCCAGGTGCCGTACAGGTGCGCAAACGCGCCGCCCCGGTCGATGTCGGTCACCAGCAGGCAGCGCGCATCCGCGTGCCGGGCCACGCGCATGTTGACGATGTCGCTGGCGTGCAGGTTGATCTCAGCGGGGGAGCCCGCGCCTTCGATCACCACCACATCGTTTTCGGCACGCAGGGCATCCAGCGCAGCGGCAATCTGCGGCCACACTTTCTCGCTGCGGCCGCGCCAAGGCATGGCCGTCAGCTCCGCACTCACCTGCCCCATCAGCACCACCTGGCTGTGCGTGTCGGCCTCGGGCTTGAGCAGCAGGGGGTTCATACGCACCTCGGGCTCGGCGCGGGCCGCAAGGGCCTGAAAGTATTGGGCAGAACCGATCTCGCCGCTGCCCATCCCGCTGGCCACCACCCGCGCGTTGTTGCTCATGTTCTGCGCCTTGAACGGCGCCACCTTGAGGCCCTGGTTGCTGTAGTAACGGCACAGCGCGGTGGTAAGCCAGCTTTTGCCCGCCCCGCTGGTGGTGCCCAGCACCATCACACAGCGGGCTCGCTTGGAAGAGGTGGTGGAAGTCAAGGCAGAGGGCGGACCATGCGGTCCATGATGTGTTCAAGCGCCGCTGCCGCATCGGTGCAGCGGCCCGTGTGCACGGGGGATGTCTGGATGATGGCGCTGCGCTTGGCAGTGAGCCAGTGAAAGCGCTGGCGGTAAGGCAGGCGCGCAATCGGCCCGCAACCTGCGTCGCCCGCGCAGATGGCCACGATGGCGGCCAGGTGGCGCCGCACGGTGTCGATGTCGGCCTGCGGGTCCATGGCCAGCAGTCGAGCTTCGTCCAATGCCATGGCCGCCTGCAAAAAACCGGTGCGCTGGCACGACAGGATCACGCCCGCGTTGATGAACTCCTCGCGCTCCACACGCGGCACCACCCGCACGATGGCGTAGTCGTAGACCTCAGGCGCGTGCATCAACAGCCTCCTTCAATGCGTTCACCCACGCTGCACGCCCGGCCAGACGCGCGCAGAAGTAGTCCACGTAGGCCTGGCGGTGGCCTGCAGGCACCACCAGCGGGCCCTCGGTGTGCTCGGCCCCGGCCAGTGCCAGAAACTCATCGGGCACATCGCCAAGAACATGCGCAACCACCTCGGGCGTGAGGCGTGCGGCCAGCTCGGCATCCACCTGCGCCAACGCCGTGGCCCGGGCCAGCAGCACATGGTCCGCAATGGGCGCGAAGGGTTTGGCGGGCTGCGCCACAACACCATTCCACGCATGGTGAAACGTCAGCGCCGCACCATGGTCGATGAGCCAGGGCTGGCGATGCCACATGAGCAGGTTGGTGTTGCGCGCAGTACGGTCCACATTGCCCACCAATGCATCGAACCACACGAGGCGCGATGCAAAGTCATCCGACACCACATCCACCGCCGGGTCGAAGTTCAGCGCGCCCGAGAGGTAGTCCAGCCCCACGTTCAGGCCGCCGCTGGCGCGCACCAGGTCCTGTATCTCGGGGTCGGGCTCGGTCTGCGCCAGGGCGGGGTCGAGCTGGGCCAGCACGATCTCAGGCACGGGCAGGCCCAGCGCACGGGCGATGCCACCCGCAATCATTTCGGCCAGCAGGGCACGCACACCCTGCCCTGCGCCCCGGAACTTGAGCACGTAGGTGCCCAGGTCATCGCCCTCGACGATGGCGGGCATCGAGCCCCCCTCACGCAGCGGCGTGACATAGCGGTTGACAGTGATGGTTCTCACAAGGCTTCCTCTGAACCGGTTGAATGGCTGTCGGCGATGGTACGGCTGCTTTCGACGGCCCTCCAGGCCTGCCGCAACGCATCCTGCGCTGCGGGCGCCAGCACCCCCAGGCGCACGCTGCCCGGCAATCCAAACGAGGTGGTATCGCGCAGCTTGATGCCCGCCGCGCGCAAGGCCGCCAAATCATTCGGCAACGACATGCTGACAGGCTGCGCACAAAAGTAGTTGGCCAGGCTGCCCGCGTGCACGGCCCAGCCCAGGTCCAGGCACAGCGTCTGCTGGCGCGACTTCCACTCGTGCAGGGTGGAGAGGCTGTACACCAGCCACTGCTGCACCACAGGCAACACCCAAGCGTGCAGCAAGGCCACACCATGCGCGCCCACCGGCCACGATGGCGCCAGGGCCACGAGCGCGCGCACCAGTTCATCGCTGCCAGCGGGCGCAATGGCGTAAGCGGCACGCACACCGGTCAGCCCCAGGGCCTTGTTGGGGGTCCACAGCTGCCAGCAGGCCGATGGCAAATGCGCAGGCGGCGTGCCGGTCCACGCGCCCTCAGGCCCCAGGCGCAGGGGCACATAGGCGCAGTCGAGCACCCGCAGCACACCGGCTGCATCGTCACCACCACGCTCCACGCCCAGCTGCTGCCAGGCCCGCACCGCCGGGTCGGCCAGGCCCAGGGGGCTGGAAGGTTCACACGCCCACTGCAAGCCCGCTGCCGCGCCGCCACTTCGCACCAGGTCCAGCCCACGCACTTGTGCGGCCTGGGCATAGTCGCCATAGCTGTGCGCAGGCAGGGCCACCTGCACCACGCCCTGTTGCGCCGCCAGCGCGGTGATGCGGTGGATGAACTCGCTGGCGCTGGCTGCCAGCACGATGCGGGCGGGGACCACGCCGTGGAAGGCGGCCAGGCGCTCGCGCAAGGCGGTGTACGCCGGATCGGGATACCGCGTGGCATCGGCCGCCTGCACTGCCTCACGCGCTTCTATGCAGGGGCCGCAGGCATTGCTGTTGGTTGAAAAATCAAACAGCGGCACGCCCGCAGCATCAGGGCCGCCGTGAATGGAACCCCACACGGGCGTGATTTCGTGCATCGTCATGCGGACATCCACGCTGAGAAAACCATGGCCACCAGCAACTGGATGGCCGCCACCACCGGCACCAGGGCCAGCACCACCCGGGTGCCCACCCGCGCGGCGCGCCGTGTATCCAGCGGCCCCGCACTGCGCCCCTTGCCGTGCAGGGTGTACACCCCCGGCTTGGCCAGGCGCACGCCCAGCACCAGCGCCATGGCCGCCATGGGCCAGCCGCTGTTGGGCGATGGTGTCTTGCGCGCCTGGCGCGCCAGGGTGCGCAGCGGCAGGCCCTGGACCCCCAGCACCAGCAGCAGGGCTGTGATGCGCGCAGGCAGCCACGACAGCACATCGTCCGCCCGTGCAGCCCACTTGCCCGCCCACTGCCAGTAACGCCCGCCGCGCATGCCGGGGTAGCCCCACATGGCATCGGCCGTGTTGGCAAACCGGTACAGCGCCGCCCCCGGCAAGCCCAGCAGCGCGAACCAGAACAGCGGCGCCACCACCGAGTCGTTGAGGTTCTCGGCCAGCGACTCGATGGCGGACTCACGCACCTGCACAGCGCTCAGGCTGCTCACATCGCGGCTCACCAGTCGCGCAAGCTGCGCGCGGCCTGCGGGCAGCGACTGGCCCAGCGCCACCTCCACCGCCAGCACCTCGTCGTGCAGCATGCGCCAGGCCAGCAGGGGCTTGAGCAGCAATGCCAGCAATGCTGCCGCCAGAAGCCCATGCAGCATCAGCACCAGGTGCTGCGCCAGCCCAGAAACTATCAAAACAATAGCTACCAAGGCACACCAGACAAGCGCAGAGCGCCAAAAAACCTTGAAATCCCGGGCCACGGGGCTGGCGGGCGCCAGCCGGTCGCCCGACCACTGCAGCGCCTGGCCCATCCAGACCACGGGGTGCCAGGCCACAGGCGGCTCCCCCAGCCACCAGTCCACCGCCAAGGCCAGCAGCGGGCACCACAAGAGCACGTAGAACAGGGCCCCGCCCATGCCGGGGACCAACAAGGCGGTCAGGCTGTCCATGCGCCCTCCCCCATCGGCACGGTGGGTGCGGGCACCCGCCGCCGACGCGGCACCAGCACGCGCCAGGCCACCACGCACGAGGTCACGCACAGCGCCACACCCAACAACGACAGTCCCACGATCAGCCCCGTGCGCAATGCCGGGCGCGCCAGCAGCGGCGCAAAGTCCAGGCTGTGCAGGCCGTTGTAGAGCATCCGCTGCCAGGGCGTGGTGGCGTCGGCACGCATCACGATGCGGGCCGATGCGGCGTCGGCGTACACCGTCACATCGTCTCCGGCCCAGTGGGCGCGCCACACGGGCAGCGGGCGGTTGAAGGCGGTGGATGCATCATGGTGGCGCGCATAGTACAGCCCGTCGTACTGGGTGAGCCGCTCTATGGCCGGGGGTGGCGCGTCAGGGCGCAGGCCCTGCAGCGCCGCCAGCACCGTGGCGTCAGGCACGGCATGGGCCACGGCAGCCACCGGCCCATCGGCGCGCACCAGGCGCTGCACCGCGCCCTGGCCGCGCACGCGGTACCAGGTCTGGCCCGCAATGCGCAAGGTGTCCAACTCCAGCGGCACCAGGCCCTCGGCCGCCGCCAGCGCCACGGCCTCGGCCGGGCCGCGCGTGGTGCGTGGGGCCTCACCCGCCCATTGCGTGCGTGACTGCGCATCCACCACCCGGCTGGTGAACACACCCCACGGGTTCATCGACATCAGACCCGAGAACATCCATGTGAGCGTGAACACCGCAGCCACCAGGCCCAGGATATGGTGCCAGCGGATCCAGAACTTGCGGTAAGGGATCCAGCGCTGCCGGTTCAGGAACAGCTGCCAGACGCCCAGCACAACGCCCGAGGCAGCAAGCAGCACGCCCGGAACGGAGAGCCACACCACAACGTGGTGCCAGGCCTGGGGAAACTGCCGCAGCACCGTGGGATAGATCCAGTGCGGCACGGCGCCCAGCCAGTTCCAGAAGCGTTCAGCGCGGCGCGTGTCACGCACCACCTCGGCCGCGCCGGGCGACACGTACAGCTCCAGCCCATCGTCGCCATCCAGAAGCACCTTGACCAGGGGGCGGTGCACATCCAGACCCTGGGGCACCGTCCACTGGTCGCGCTCCACCCATTCGGTGCCCGTGGCACGGCGCCCGCTGAAGGCTTCCGCCACGGTGGCGGCCTGGGTGTCGCTGAGGGGCGGCAGCAACGCGCCCGTGCGCGCATCCACCGTGTGCCAACGCGGACGCGGTGGGGTATCGACACTGGCACTGTCTGCGGCGGTGGCCAACATGCGCCACACCGGGGTGTCGCCCAGCATGCCCAGCCGCGCTTCGCTGCCGCCCGGGCGCAGCCCCGCCCGCCTGGCGGCCTCGGGCGCCCCCAGGCAACAGTCGGCAGGCAGTTGCAATGGCGGCAAGGCCGCCAGCCGCTCGGCCTGCGTGAGGCTGGGGAAGGGCACAAAGTACAGCACGACCCCGCTCACAAACCACATGAGGAAGAACAGCGCCAGCACCACGCCCAGCCACTTGTGCACAAAGATGACGAGCTTCTTCACCACGGGTGGGTCCTCATGCCTTGCGCCGGGCTCAGAACATGGCGCGGGCCGTGAGCTGCACGGTGCGCGGCGCGCCCAGCAGCCAGCGTGTATTGGCCGTGCCGGCCAGCGCATAGTCGCGGTCGGCCAGGTTCTTCACCGCCAGGCCGAGCTTGAGGTTGCGCGAGTAGTCGTAGGCCAGCGATGCATCCAGCACCACATACGAAGGCAGCTTGGTGGTGTTGGCCGTGTTGCCCTGGCGCTCGCCCACGTAGCGGGCGCCAAAGCCAGCCTGCCACTGCGGCAGGAAGCGCCAGGCCGTCCAGATGCTGACGGTGCGTTCGGGCACACCGGTGGGCGTGTTGCCGTCGCGCGACACCAGGGCGCCAGACACCAGCTCCTTGAAGCTGTCATACCGCGCGCGCAGGAAGGCGGCGTTGGCATCGACGGTCCAGCCCCGCACAGGCTCGGCGGCAAACGCCAGCTCGATGCCGGTGGAGGACTGCTGGCCAACCTGCTGCGTGAGGGTGGGGTTGCTCGCGTCGCGCGAGAGCAGGTTGCGCTTTTCGATCTGGTACAGCGCCACCGTCCACTCGCCGCGCACGGCAGGCACGGCGCCCTTGGCGCCGATTTCCACCTGACGGCCCTTGGTCAAGTCCAGGGTGTTACCACCGCCGGGCAGCGACAGCGCACCGCTGAGCGGATCGGTGCCAGTGCCCAGCTGGCCGTACAGCGACAACGCATCGCTGGGCGACCACACTGCGCCCAGGCGGCCGGTGACGGGTGAATACTTCTTGATCAGGTTCACGCCGGTGCGCAGGTCGGTGTTGTCCAGCTCCATGCGGTCGCTGCGCAGGCCCGCCACCAGCTTCCACTCCGGCGTGAGGTCGAGGGCGTTCTCCGCGAACAGGGCCGTGGTCTGCAGCCTGGAGCGCCGACCCGGCAGGGTGGGCACCGGGCTGATGAAGTTGCCCGGCGCGAAGTTGAAGGGGTCCACCGTGCTCGCGCCGCCATAGGGCGAGTTGTTGGTGTGCACCAGCTCTGTGCGGTACCAGTCCAGGCCCACGATGAAGCGGTTCTTCATGCCGCCCAGGTGGCCATCGAAGGTGGCGTCAAAGCGGTTCCCCGTCTGCTCCTGGTCGTGCAGGATTTCCAGGTAGTCGCTGCGGTTCACGCCCGTGCCGGCGGCGTTGAAGCTGTAGGCCTCGGCATTGCGCCAGTGGCGGTCGGTGGTGAGGTGGTAGGTTTCGTTGCGCAGACGGACGTTGGCGGCGGCCTGGTAGTCCACCTTGGCGCGCCAGACGCGGTCGTCGTACTTGACCACCGAGTCGGCCACGTTGAAATTGGTGCGGCGCAGACGCTCGTCGAGTGCACCATTGCGCAGCGGCGTGCCGAAGTAGCGCGCATCGTCGTTCACGCCGCCATCCAGCGAGAAGGTGATGTTCAGGTCGCGGCTCGCGCGCACGGCCAGCGCCAGCGCATAGTTGTGGCGCTGCGTGTCCATCAGCGCGCGGTAGCCGTCGCTCTTTTCCGCATCGAGGTAGACCGAGTAGGCCAGCACATCGTTGATGGGGCCGCGCAGGCCCACGCCGCCCTGCACCGTGCCGAAGGAGCCCGCGCTCAAAAACGCCTCGCGCTGCGGGGCACCAAAGATCGGGCGCTTGGTCACGTAGTTGACCGCCGCGCCGATGGCACCGTCGCCATAGAGCACCGAGGCCGGACCGCGCAGCACCTCGACCGACTCCATGGGCCAAGTCGAGAACGGGTAGGTGATGGTGCCCGAGGCGACAACCAGGCGCGTACCGTCCACCATCTGCGCCACCGAGTTGTGGCCCGCAAAGCCGCGCGCCACCAGGCTGGTGCCGCCGTTGCCGGGGGCCGGTGCCTCGGTCATGCCGGGCATGCGCACGGCCACGTCCTGCGCGCGCGTCAGGCTGCGCTCGGCCATGTCGGCTGCGCCCAGGCTGCTAACGCTGGCCGGGGTTTCACGCGCGGTGAGACCCAGGCGCGAGCCGGTGGCGCTGGGCGCGTCGAGCGACAGCGTGCTGCCAGGTGCAGATGGCGTGTCGGTCACCTGAACAGCGGGCAACTCGGCAATGGCTTGGGCGACAGCGGTCTGCGTGGTGCAGGCGAGCACGGCCAGCGACAGGGGGGTGAGGTGTTTGCGCATGAAAAGAGCGAAGAAAGACGAAAACGGAACCTTGGCCCGCCAGGGGCCAATGAGAGAAAACAGAGGCTTCAGTCCTCGATGCCGCGTTGCGCGGGAATGCCCGCCTTGAACGCGTGTTTGACAAGCTGCATCTCGGTCACGGTGTCGGCCAGCTCAATGATCTCGGGCGGGCAGCGGCGGCCGGTGAGGCATACATGCACGTCCCTGGGCCGCTCGCGCAGCGTCTGCAGCACGCCGTCGAGTGGCAGCCAGCCGTAGATCAGCGGGTAGGTGATCTCGTCCAGCACCACCAGAAAATGCTCGCCCGACAGGATGGCGGCACGCGCCTTCTCCCAGCCGTCGCGCGCAAGCTGGGCCGAGTGCTCCAGGTCCTTGCTCTTCCAACTGAAGCCATCGCCCAGGCCCTCGATGGGCAGGCCGATCTGCTCGAACATGCGGTGTTCGCCAAAGCGCGCCGTGGGCACTTTCATGAACTGGTAGATCTTCACGGCCTTGCCCCGGCCGTGGGCGCGCAGCGCCAGGCCAAAAGCCGCCGTGCTTTTGCCCTTGCCGTCGCCGGTGTTGACGATGACGATGCCCCGGCGCTCGCCCTCGGGCTTTTCGTAGCGCTTTTCGGTGGGTGGGGTTTCGATCTGCATGGTGTGTGCTTTCAAGAAGAGGGGTCACGCGCGGGCCAGGCCGGGCAAGACTGAGAGTGAGAAAGGGCGGCGCGCCTGCCATGCAGCACCTGCCAGCACCACCAGTGCCATGACCAGCAGGGTCACGATGCTGGCCATGCGCTCCACGGGGTTGGGCTCTTGGGCGGAGTCGGGGGCTTCGCGCTCGGGCTGGCGCTCCAGCAGCACGCCCATGGCGGGCACGGCGGGCGCAACAGGCGGGGCCTCAGCCTGGGGCGGCGGTGCAGGCAGGTCGGCGGCTGGCGGTGCAGGTAGCGGCAGTGCGGGCGACTGCGGCGTGGCCACGGCCAAGCCCACGGGTGCGGCGTCCGCCGCCGGGTTGCCCTGCGCGGCCTGCTCCACCCAGCGGCGCACGCTGGGCAGCTCGGCCGCCAGCGGCGCGGCGCGTGTGAGCTCCTGGTACATCTGCGCGAGCTGTTTTTGCGTGCCGGCATCGGCCTGCCAGTAGCCCTGGCGCTGGGCCTGCACCAGGCGCTCCAGCGACTGGGCATAGGCCTGCGGATGCTCTTTGAGCCACTCGGGCAGGCCCAGCTGGTGCTTGTCGCGCACCAGCACGTCATAAAAGCTTTGCCAATGGTCGCTGCGCACGGTGTCGGGCGCCACGGCCTGCCAGCCCCAGGCGAACTGCACGGCCTTGAGCACCTGCAGCGTGCCCGCGTAGCCCTCGGCCTTCTGCGCCTGCAGCCAGCCCGGGTGCAGGTAGCGCGACTGCATCTCGAGCGCAATGGCGCGCTGCGCGGTCTCGGTGGTGGGCTCGCCCACATCCTGCAGCTGGGCCACATGCAGCTCCAGCCCTTGCGGGCGCCCGGCCACGCGCGCCGCCGCTGACAGGCCGCCCAGGTACTGGAACGGGTCGTCCGAACTGACCATGGCATACAGGTGCGAGCTGCGCGACAGGATGGCGGCATCGGTGCGGCGCAGGTGGGCACCCAATGCCTTCGCCGCCGTACCACCCGCCATGCCCGTCACGGGTTCGCCGTCCAGGTAGGGCTGGCTCATGCGCTCAAGGAACATCTGGCCCAGGCGCGCATCGTTGGTTTGCAGGCCATCGCTCTGCACCGCGTCCGACAGGCCGGTGCCATAGTCGCCCACCGCGTTGCCGAATGCCCGCACGCGCGCCAGCTGCTCGGCCTGCGCGCGCGGCACGCCCTGCTTGCGCAGCTCCTGGCCAATCTGCGCGGTGTTTCGTGCGATCACATTGCCGGGCTCGGCCGTGGCGGCCTGGGCCACGGCGCGGTCGAGCAAGGCCATCAGCGCGGGGAACTGGTCACGGTACGAGCCGGTGATGCTCATGAGCACATCGACGCGCGGGCGCTTGAGCTCGTCGGCGGCAATGGTCTCCACGCGCACCGGGCGGCCCGCGTCGTCCCACACCGGGCGCATGCCCAGCGCCACCAGCGCCTGCGCTTCCATGATGCCCTGGTGGCGCAATGTTTCACCCGCCCACAGCGACAGCGCCATGCGCTCTGGCGCCCGGCCGCCATGGCGCGCCTGATAGTCCTTGAACCAGTCGTTGAACAGCGTCTGCGCCACGGCATAGGCCTGGCGCGTGGGCAGGCGGCTCGGGTCCAGCCCTGTGAGGTTGCGGCCGGTGGGCAGGCTGTCGGGGTTGCGGATGGGGTCGCCGCCGTAGGCTGCAGGCAGGTAGCGCCCTTCCAGCGCAGCCAGCAGGCCGGGCAGCTCGCCCTCGGTGGCCAGCAGGCGTTCCAGCTCCTGCGCGCGTTGGGCAAGCTGCAGCAACGCGGGCGTGTCGATGGGCTGGCGCGCGGCGCGGTTGGGCACATGGTCTTCGGCGCGCACCAGGCCGTCCTGTGCTGGCGGCGCATCAGGCAGCGCGGGGCGCAGGTCCAGCCTGCTTGCGGCCTCGGCGTCCTTCAAGGCCACCTCCAGCCAGCGCGCGGGGCGCGCGGCCAGCACGGCGTCGTGCTTGATGAGGAAGGCTTCGTCGATGTCCTCGCCCAGCGCCTCGATCAGCGGCTTGCGCAGCGCCTGCAGGATGGTCTCGCGCCGCTGCTCGGGCGCGGGCACGCGGCCGAACACGGCCAGGCCCTTGGGCTGCGAGCTCTGCGCGAGCTGGTCCAGGTAAGGGTGCAATATTTCGAGGAAGCCACTGAAGTCGGCCGCGATGCGCTCGGCGCTCCAGCCCAGGTCGCGGTGCAGCTGGTGCTCCACAAACTGCGTCACCAGTTGCTTCTCGAGCGCGCGGCGCGTGGGGCCTTCGTCCACGGTTTCCCACTCGTGCATCACCTCGTGCATGTGGGCCATGCGCGCCTCGAAGCCTGCCGGGGCGAACACCGGCGTGCGGTGGCTCACCAGCACGGCGCGGCCCCGGCGCTTGGCCGTGAGGGCCTCACCCAGGTTGTCCACGATGTAGGGGTAGACCACGGGCAGGTCACCCAAGGGCAGCAGCGCGTCGTCGTGCACATCGAGCGCACGCGCCTTGCCGCCCGCCCATTCCTGCGTGCCATGGGTGCCGAAGTGGATGAGCGCATCGGCCTCCAGCTGCGCCCACAGGTACACGGCCAGGTAGTGGTGCGACAGCGGCGCCTTGCTCTTGTGCATGAACGGGTTCTGGCCCAGGCGCAGTGTTTCTTCGCGCGGGGGCTGGGGCAGCACTGAAAGATGACCCACCTGCAGGCGCGGGATGGCGAACACCTTTTCGCCCTGCCACTCGACCACGTAGCGGCTCTTTTCGGGAGTGCCCCAGTGCGCGTTCATGCGTTCGCGCACGGCCTTGGGCAAGGTGGCCAGATGCTGCTCGTAGCGCGCCAGCGGCAGCGCGGCGGCCTGGCCGCTTTGCAGCAGCGCGCGCACATCGGCGCCGGGGTAGTAGGCGGCCAGCAGCGGCTTGAGCCCATCGATCCAGCCCTGCTCGGGCACCTGCTGCGTGCGGTAGCCTGCCTGCGCCAGCCCGCCAGAGACCTGCTCCAGGCTGCGCGGCACGTTGAGGAACGAGGCACCGAAATTGGTGCCACCCGGCGGGTAGTTGTAGACCATGGCGACGAGGCGCTTGTCGGCGGCGGGCTTCGTCTGCAGTGCTATCAGGCGCCGCGCCTTGGCGGCCACGGCCTGGGCCTGGCGGTCGATGAGGCGAAAGTCCTTGCCCTCGGCGCCGTGGGCGGCGACCAGGATGGGGTCGATGGCGCCCGCCGCTTCAGGCTGCGCCAGGTAAAACGGCACATCGGACAGCGAAAGGCCCGTGTCGCTGGCCTCCCACGCAGCGGCATCGCCTGCGCGGTAGGGCTGCGTGCCCAGCAGCGGCACGCCCCAGCGCGCCAGCAGCGGCTGCAGTGCGGCGGCCTGGGGCACCAGCTGGTGCAGCACCAGCGCGGAGGCATGCAGGCGGCCGGGGCCAGTGCCTCGTTCAGCGGGCAGCTCCAGAACCTCGGCCAGGGTCTGCGCCGTGACCTGCTGGCCAAAGGCGGCATAGGCGAACAGGCCTTGCTGGCGGAAGGTGCGCAACCAGGCGTCGAGCCACTCCGTGCTGCCGTCGATGAAGTGGTGGCGGTGCACCAGCACGGCCACGGCGGGCAGGCTGCGCAGCGCGGGCTGGCCCTGACGCCAAGCCTCCAGCGCGGCGGCGTTGGGCAGCAGGCGGGGTGCGTCGGGGTGGTAGATGCCCCGGGGGGGCAGGATGTCGGGTGCCGACAGGGTGGGCATCGCCGCCCCTGCGACGGTGGCGCGCGCCAGGGCAATGGCGTTCTTGAGATTGCGCGGGCCGCCCGCCTGCAGATAGGCCACCATGCGGGCCGGAGCGTCCAGCGCAGACAGGTCCACGGCGGGCGTGCCCGCAGGCACCCAGACCACGCGGCCCGGAGCGCGTGCGGCACGGGCATCGAGCTGCGTGCCCACCATGCGGCGCAAGCGCGCCTCCACGCTGGCATGGGGTGCATCCACCCACACCATGGCGGCGCTTGCCAGTGCACGCTCCAGCTTCTGGGTCTGGGCAGCGTCCAGCACCGCCGGGCCACCCAGTGGGTAGTCGATGTGCACAAAGCCCAGGCCCGTCTCGCCAGCCAGGCGTTGCACCATGGCCGTGCGCGGGGCGGTGGTGATGTCAGAGGTGAGCCAGAGCAGCACGGGCGCAGACTGCGCAGCGTGCACCAACGGCGCAGCCAGCAGCAAGCACCACAGTGCCGCGCGCAGGATCAATGCTTTCATGGCTTGGCGGGGTCTGCCGCGCCCGCAGGCGCCGCGCCGGTTTCGGGGATGTAGACGATGTTGCCGTCTTCCAGCTTGTAGGCCACGCCAGCGCGCACGCCCTGCCCTTGCGCCGCGCTGCCCGCGCCCTTGAAGCGCACTTCCTTGCCCTGCTCGCGCACCACCACTTCCATGTCGGGCTGGCCCGGGTTGCGGATGATGGTGACGCTCTCGTTGGCGCTGGTCTGGCTTTGCACGGCCACGGCCGTGAGCAGTGCCACCACCAGCACCAGGAACACGTCCACCAGATTCACGGCGGACAGCATCGGGTCGTCGTCGTCCTCAGCCAGGACGCTCAAGTGCTTCAGCGTCATTGCGCCACCCCGCGCTCCTTGCGCACCACCAGCAGCTCGGCCAGCAGCCAGCGGCGGCGCACCGAGTACACCACCAGGCCCACCGACGCAGCCGCCAGCGCCAGCACCACACCCGCAAAGGCGCCGCTGAACACCGCCAGCGCCTGCTGGCCGTTGCCCGCCGCCACGCTCTGCAGCGCGGGGCCGAGCGGGATCATCGTGGCGATCAGCCCCAGCATGGGCGACAGGCGGCTGAGCAGGCGCACGGGCTCCACCTGGCGCACCAGCTGCAGCTCCAGCTCTTCCATCGACAGGCCCGGCGCCACGCGCAGCGAGCGGTACTGCGGCTGGCGCCAGCGCTGCCAAGCCTCCATCAGTGTGGCGCCACCCGCCCACAGTGCGTAGACAAACGCCAGCCCCACCAGCACCAGCACCGGCCACAGCAGCGACTGTGCGACCTGCGCAAAACCCGATTCAATGTTCATGCTTTCACTCCCTCAATTCATGGGTTGTTTCATTGGTTGTTCTTGCGCTGCAGCGATGGCAGCGCCATCCAGAGGCCATCGAGGTGCCGCACCTGGATGCGGTGGTCGAACACCTCTTCCAGCGCCGCATGGGTGGCGGGTGCGTCGCACGCGCCCTGGTGCAGCACGCGGCCAGCCGCCATCACCACCATGTCGTCGGCCTGCAGCGCGAGCGACACCTCGTGCAGCACGCTGACCACCGTGCCGCCCGCATCGACCAGCGCGCGCATGGTGTGCAGCCAGTCGGTCTGGTGCGGCGGGTCGAGGTTGGCCAGGGGTTCGTCCATCAGCAGCACCTGGGCCTGCACGGCCAGGGCGCGGGCCAGCAGCACGCGCTGGCGCTCGCCGCCCGACAGCTGCGACAGCGGGCGGTGGCGCCAGTCCCAAGCCTGCGTGGTGCGCAGCGCCTGCTCGACGGCGGCATGGTCGGCAGCACTTGGCGGGGCCAGCCAGGGCTGGTGCGGCAGACGGCCCAGCATGGCCACGTCGTAGCTCGTGAGGTCGTCGGCCGAGCCTTCGTTTTGCCCCAGCCAGGCGAGCTGGCGGGCGCGTTCGCGCGCCGGGATCTGCGCCAGCGGGCGGCCCAGCAATTGCACCTCGCCCTGCACGGCTGCGCGCGGCAGCAGGCCCGCCAGCACCTTGAGCAAGGTGGACTTGCCCGCACCGTTGGGGCCGACGATGCTGGTCCAGCGCCCGGCGGGCAATTGCAGGTCGATGCCCTGCAATATCAAGCGATTTCCGATGCTTGCGCCTATCTGACACGCCTTTATAGCTATCGAATTCATAGCGAACTGCCTTGCGCCGTGCGCCGATGCATGAGCCACAGCAGGTAGGTGCCGCCTAGCGCCGCCGTGAGCACCCCCACAGGCAACTCCTGCGGCGCCAGCAGCCAGCGCGCCAGGATGTCGGCCGCCATCAGCAGCACAGCGCCCATGAGGCTGGACAGCACGATGTGCCGCTCGTGTGTCACGCGCACGATGGAGCGCACCAGGTGCGGCGCCGCCAGCCCCACAAAGGCGATGAGCCCCGTCTGCGCCACCGCCGCCCCCGTGGCCAACGCCATGGCGGCCACCAGACCGGCGCGCATGGGCAACAGCGGCAGGCCCAGGCTGGCGGCCGTGGCCTCGCCCAGCGTGAGTCCATCCAGCGCACGCGCCAGCATCCAGGCCACCACCGAGCACAGCCCCCAGGCCACCGCCATCAGCACGCAGGCCATCCAGCCCACAAAAGCCGTGCTGCCCAGAATGAAGGCCTGCATGGCCTGCAGGATGTCGGGCGAGGCCAGTTCCACCAGGTCGCGCATAGCGCCCAGCACCACGCCGACGATCACGCCCGCCAGCAGCAGGCGCAGCGTGTGCTGCACGCCGCGCGCAAGGATCAGCGTGAGCACCACCGCCCCCGCCGCCCCCAGAAAGGCCATGCCCGTGATGCCGATGCGCGCCATCCATTGCGCGGCTACCGGGGACACGCCGAACAGCGCCATCGCCACCGCCCCGCCCAGTGCCGCGCCCGAGGCGCTTCCCAGCAGGTACGGGTCGGCCAGCGGGTTGCGGAACAGCCCCTGCGCCACCGCGCCCGACAGGCCCAGCAACGCACCCGCCAGCCAGGCGCCCAGCGTGCGCGGCAAGCGGATGTCCCACACGATCTGCCAGGCCACGGGGTCGCCGTGCATGCGCAGCACGCTGTCAAAACCCGTGCTGCCCACGCTGGCGCCACACAGGGTCAGCACGGCGCTGGCCAGCAGCAGCCAGGCGGCACACCACACAGCGCGGCGGCTGGCAGAACCGGTGGGCAAGTCCATGGGAACGTGGGTCATGGGGCCTTGTCCACCAGGCAGCGCGCCATGATGCGGGCCGCCTCGGCCATGCGGGGGCCAGGCCGCACCACCACGTCGGAATCACCCGGACCGAACACGCACAGCCGGTTCTCGCGGATCGCGCGCATCGTGGCCCAGCCGGGGTACGGCACCATGGCCTGCATGCTGCGGTTGCCGATCATGATGATGTCGGGGTTGGCGCGCACCACGAACTCGGGGTTCAGGCGCGGAAACGGCCCCAGCGACGCAGGCACCACGTTGCGCACGCCCAGGCGGGTGAGCGATTCGCCAATGAACGAGGCCTCGCCCGCCGCATAGGGCCCCCGGCTCACCTCGAAGTACACGCGTGCATTCTTGGCCTTGGGCGGCAGGGACTGGGCCGCCGCGAGCACGCCCGCGTCGATCACGCGCCAGAGGCGGTCGGAGCCCTGCGCGCGGGGCACGCCCAGCAGGTCGCTCACGGTGCCCAGCACGCGGCGCACATCGGCATGGGTCTTGGGCTCCAGTTGCACCACCGTGAGGCCCAGCGCCTCCAGCCGGTCGCTGGCGCGGGAGCTGACGGACATGAGCACCAGGTCCGGCTTGAGCGCCACAATGGCCTCGATGCTCGGGTCGATGCCGCCGCCCACCTTGGGCAGCTTGCCAATCACGGCCTCGGGCCAGTTGGAGTAGCGGTCCACCCCCACGAGCCGGTGGCATTGCTCCAGCTCGCACACGCTTTCGGTCAGCGATGGCAGCAGGCTCACGATGCGCTGCGGGGGGCGGGGCAGCGAGACCTCGCGGCCCTTGTCATCCTTGATGTGCACGGGCTGCGCACGCGCGAGGCCAGCCATGAGCAGGCCCAGCAGCAACAGGATGGCAATCACCCACAGGATGCGGCGCACGGGGGTGGGTTTCATCAGCAAGGTTCTTTCAAAGTGAGGGGGAGCCCGGCGGCCATGAGCGTGACGCGGGAGCACGCCTGGGCCACCTGCTGGTTCAGCGTGCCCAGCGCATCCACAAAAGCGCGCACCTCGCGCCCCATCGGGATGACCCCCAGGCCAATTTCGTTGCCCACCAGAACAACGGGGCCGGGGGATTTCCGAACCGCTCCTAAAAACATAGCTGCTTGCGCTTGCCAGTCGAGCGCAAGGGCCTGTTTTTGTTTAAAATTCATGGCTTCCACACCCAAGGGCATGGTCCAGTGGGTGAGCCACAGCGTGAGGCAGTCCACCACCAGCAGGGTCTGCGGTGTGCTGAGCCGCGCGAGGGCTGCGGCCACGTCGTGCGGCTCTTCCACCGTCTGCAGGCCGGGCACGCGCTCGGCGCGGTCGCGCTGGTGGCGGGCGATGCGCTCGCGCATTTCGTCGTCCCAGGCTTCGCCGGTGGCAATCAACACCGCGCGGTGATCGGCGGACTGCGCCAGCCAGTCGCGCGCCAGCAGCTCGGCACGGCGGGACTTGCCGCTTTTCTGACCACCGAGGATGAGCTCGGTGGTGATGGAGTGCGGTGCGGGCATCATGTGTTTTTGCTACCCAGCAGGTGGGCTACGGCCTCTGGACTGGACGGGAACCACGCATGGAAGTAGCTGGCATGGATGCTGCCCTGCCGGTACAGCGCCTCGCCCGCATCCGGCGCAACCGCCTCGTCCGGGCGCGCCGTGCGGGCCACCACAGAGGCGCTGCTGTCGCTGGTCGAATAGTGGAAAGTGTGGCCGCGCAGGGTGTGCCCGGCCACGGCCAGTTGCTGCGGGCCCAGCGCCGCGAGGCGTTTTTGCATGGTCACATGGCCGGGCAACAGCCCCCACAGCGCGGCCTTGGTGCCGTCGGCCAGGGTGATCGATTCAAACAACGCCATCATGCCGCCGCACTCGGCCCACAGGGGCCTGCCTGCGGCCACATGGGCGTGCAAGCTAGTTTGCATGCCGGTGTTGGCGGCGATCTGCGCGGTGTGCAGCTCGGGGTAGCCGCCGGGCAGCCACACTGCATCGCAATCGGGCAGCGCGGCATCGTGCAGCGGCGAAAAAAACACCACGCGTGCACCCATCTGTTCCAGGCATTGCACATTGGCGGCATAGATAAAACAGAACGCGGCATCGCGCCCCACAGCCACCGTGCGGCCTGCCAGCAGGCGCGGCACGGCGGGCGCCGATGCGGGCGCCGGGAAATCCACCGCCCAGCACTGCAGGTCGTCCATGTCCATCTGACCCAGCGGCGTGGCAGCCAGCGCGTCGGCGGCGGCGTCCAGCCGCTGCAGGCTGTCGTCCAGCTCGTGCGCGGCCACCAGGCCCAGGTGGCGCTCGGGGAGCAAGGCGGCAGCCGCCTTGGCGGCAGCGGGCGCCTTGGCGGTGGCCTGCACCCGCATCAGTGCGCCCATCCAGTCGTCGGGATCCTGCAGACCGTCCCGCAGCATGTCGGCGTGGCGCGCACTGCCCACGCGGTTGGCCAGCACGCCGGCCCAGGGCAGGCCGGGGCGGTAGTGGCGCAGGCCAAAGGCCAGCGCGCCAAATGTGCCCGCCATGGCCGAGGCATCGACCACGGCCAGCACGGGCACGCCAAAGTGCCGGGCCAGGTCGGCCGCGCTGGGGCTGCCGTCAAACAGGCCCATCACGCCTTCGATGAGGATCAGGTCCGACTCGCGTGCAGCGTCATGCAGGCGCTGTGCGCAGTCGGTCTCGCCGTTCATCCACAGGTCGAGCTGGTGCACGGGTGCACCGCTGGCGAGCTGGTGCCAGTGCGGGTCCAGAAAGTCCGGCCCGCACTTGAAGACCCGCACGCGCCGTCCCTGGCGCGCATGCAAGCGCGCCAGGGCGGCGGTGACGGTGGTCTTGCCCTGGCCCGATGCCGGGGCGGCGATCAGGATCGCCGGGCTACGGGCAGGCTGCACCATTTCGCTTCTCCTCTTCCCTTGTCTGACAGCCTGGCGTGCTGTGGACTCACTGCGGCGCCCACTTCACGCCGACGTACACCGTGCGGCCAGCAGTGGCGTAGGTGCGGGCCAGCTGGTAGTCCTTGTCGGCCAGGTTGTCGATGCGGGCAATCAGCGTGTAGTCGCGCGCAATGCGGGTGCTGGCGTACAGGTTAACCAGCGCATAGCCGCCCAGCACGTTGGTGTTAGCCACGGTATCGAAGCGACGGCCCGAGGCCTGCACTTCGGCGCCCACGGTCCAGCCTGCCAGACGCGTGTCGGCGCCGAAGGTGGCGTGCTGCTTGGCGCGGCGCGCCAACTGCTTGCCGGTGTCCAGGTCACGCGGGCGCTGCAGGTCGATGGAGCCATGCAACTGCACATCGCCAATGCGGTGCGATCCCGCAAAGGTCACACCCTTGTATTCAGCGCGGGCCGTGTTGGCGTAGCAGCCAAAGTCCGACAGGCAGGTGCCGGGGCCGGAGAACGAGATCAGGTTGCTCACGCGGTTGCGGAACAGCGTGGCCGAGAACGTGCTGCTGCCTTGGGCATAGCGCAGTGCCACTTCGGCATTGCGGCTGCTTTCGGGGCGCAGCGATGCCACGCCGTATTCACTGAAGCGGTGGTACAGCGTGGGCGCACGGAAGGCCGTGCCCACCGACGCCGTGGCGCGCCACTGCGGGGTGATGGCATAGCCATAGGCCGCGCTGCCGGTGCTCTTGCCGCCGAATTCGCTGTCGGAGTCGTGGCGCAGATTGAGCTGCACCGTGTGGCCTGCGGCGTTGTAGCCATAGCCCAGGGCCAGTGCATCCTGCGAGCGTTTGGCGTCGATGGGCTTGTTCTCCAGGCGGTCTTCGCGGCGCTCCAGGGCCGCGGTGACCAGGTGCGCGCCCTGGCGGTACTCATTCTGGAAGTAGTAGCCACGCAGGCGCGTGTCGCTGAGGTAGGGCGAGGGGCGGGTTTCGTATTCATCGCGCGAGTCGGTGATGGACAGGCGCGTCTTGTAGGCGCTGCTCCATTGCGCATTCCAGTTCAGCCCCAGCGCGTGCATGGTGTGCAGGTTGCGGTCGTCCTTGCCCAGGCCGCTGTCGTAGCCGCTGTTGGTGTCGTTGACCATCAGCGTGCCTTCGAGGCGGTGCACGGCATCCACCTGCAGGCCCAAGCGGGCGTGGCCCGCCGTGTTGCGATAGCCGTCGCGGTCGGGGTTCTGCGTGGCGAGAGTGCGGGCGTTGAAGCCCTTGCTGTTCTCGCGGGACAGGCCCAGCGCGTAGTCCAGGGTGCCGCTGGCACCGCTGATACCGGCCTCCAGCTTGGAGGTGCCATGGCTGCCCACGCCCGCGCCCACATAGGGCGCCGTGCCGTTCTCGCCACGCTTGGTAAAGATCTGCACCACGCCGCCCATGGCGTCCGAGCCATACACCGCCCCAGCCGGGCCGCGCAGCACTTCGATGCGGTCAATCAGGCCAAGCGGAATGCTCTCCCAGGGCGCACCGCCGGTGGACTGCGAGTCGATGCGCACGCCGTCGATGTACACCGCCGTGAAGCGCGACTCGGCGCCGCGCAGGAAAACACCGGTGGTCGTGCCCGGGCCGCCGTTGCGCGAGAACTCCACGCCGGGCAGGCGTGCCAGCAGGTCGGCCAGGCCGGTGGCGCCGCTGGTTTCGATGGTTTCGCGATCTACGATGGATACGTCGGCCACCAGGTCGGTGAGCGGCTGCGGCGTGCGCGTGGCGGCCACCACGGTTTCTGCCAGCAATGGGGTACGCAGGTTCTGGGCCAGCAGTTCACCAGTGCCGGGCGCGGTCTGGGCCAGGGCGCTGCAGGCGCTGCCGACAGCCAGCGTCACCAGGGCCAGGCGTTGGGCGGGCACGCGCAGCGACGCCACAGGGCGCGCACGAAAGGTACGGATTTTCATGGGGATCATCGTCAACAAACAACCCGGGGCCGGCCTCCCGCCAGCATGTGGGTGATACAGCCGCGCAGCGCCCAAAAAAGGGCGCACGCAGCCACCATGTTGGCCGGTATCCGGGCTGGCGGAACACCCTCCAATGCCTTCCCAGGCGCTTGTTCAAGGCGCCCAGTGGCTTATGGATAGAGAGAGAATCGAAGATTCGTCCGCTGACCGTTGCGGGGGCAGCGCAGGCTGGGCGCGCCATGTGTGGCGGCACCTCCCTGCTTCCCGTTGAACTGCGGCATGTGAACCACACCGCGAGCACCAACGGCAGGATTTTACGACCGTTTACAACGCGCAACCCTACAATCGCTGGCTGTATGGCAACACCGTCCCCCACCGACCAGATCGCCGACCGCGTTGAGCGCCTGCTGCTGCGCCATGCAGAACTGCAGCGCACCAACGCCTTGCTGGCGGACCAGGTGGCCGCCCTCACCCAGGAGCGGGACTCGCTCAAATCCCGCCTGAGTGCAGCGCGTGCCCGTGTGGATGCCCTGCTCGAACGCCTTCCCGCCGCCGTGCCGCTCACGAAAGAAGCCGAATGAAGCAAATCGAGGTGCAGATCCTGCAGCAAAGCTACCTGCTGACCTGCCCCGAGGGCCGAGAGAGCCGCTTGCTGGACGCTGTGGAGCGTGTGGACACCGCTATGACACGCATCCGCGATGCCGGCAAGGTGCGCGCCCGCGAACGCATTGCCGTGCTGGCCGCCCTGAATCTGGCCTTCGAGATTGCAGACCGTGAAGCCGCTGACCTGGCGGCGGGTTCTGCCGCCAAAGCGGCGCTCCCTGCAGCGCCCGCATCTGCAACAGGGCACCAAGAATCCCTGCTGCCCGAAGACGAGAACCAGCGCCTGCAGAGCCTGGTGCAGCGTCTGGACCAGGCTCTGGGCGACGACGGCCGCCTGCTCTGAGGCCGCTGCAACCGGGCCACCGCAGGCCACCGCAGGCGATGCGCCAGCAAGCCTGCGGGCTTTTCACTCGCCCCACTCTTCGCACCTGTTGCAAGCGCCTACAATGGCGAGGTCTGCGAAGCCGCCGGGCTTTATATTTCCTTGAACCAATGCTCAACGAGCTCGGGCTTGGTACATCGCCCGGTGAGCGTGATCATCTCGCGTCAGATGAACCCAACGCTTGGCTGCCCTCGCCCACCTGAACCCCCGGTTCAGGATGAGAGTCCGGTGGCATTCGCAGACACCCTCTTCCCCATGCCCCTGCCATCGCACGCCACCGCTGCACCCCTCCAGGCAGGGCATTGCCCCCTCTCCCCGGGGCCACGCCCCTCTCTTTCATTTCTTCTCATTGCGCCATGCTGGATCCTCTCCTGATTGTTGAACTTGGTGTGTTGGGCCTGGCCACCGGCTTTCTCGCCGGATTGCTGGGCATTGGTGGCGGCATGTTGCTGGTGCCGTTCCTGACCTACATTCTGGGAGCACAAAAAGTTGCGCCAGACCTGGCCGTGAAGATGGCAATTGCCACGTCGATGGCCACCATCATGTTCACGTCGATCTCCAGCGTACGTGCCCACCACAAGCGCGGAGCGGTGCGCTGGGACATCGTCAAGCGCCTGGCCCCCGGCATCGTGCTGGGTGGTTTTTTGGCAAGCCTCGGGGTGTTTGCGCTGCTCAAGGGCTCCTTCCTTGCCATCTTCTTTGCGCTGTTCGTGAGCTTCTCTGCCACGCAGATGTTCCTGGACAAGAAGCCCGCCCCCACGCGCCAGATGCCTGGTGGCGCAGGCCAGGTGGCAGCAGGCGGCGTGATCGGATTCCTGTCCGGCCTGGTAGGGGCTGGTGGCGGCTTTGTGAGTGTGCCGTTCATGACCTGGTGCAACGTGCCCATCCACAACGCCGTGGCCACCAGTGCCGCACTCGGTTTTCCAATTGCTCTGGCGAACGTGGTTGGCTACGTGGTGGGCGGGCAGAACGTGGCGGGCTTGCCCACGGCATCGCTGGGCTACGTCTGGCTGCCCGCGCTCGCCGTGATCGCCACCTGCAGTGTGCTGACAGCACCACTGGGTGCCAAGGCCGCGCACAGCCTGCCTGTGAAGCAGCTCAAACGCGTTTTCGCCTACCTGTTGTTTGGTCTGGCGGCCTACATGCTGTGGAAGGGCGTGACGGCCCATTGAGGCCAAGGCGCAACCGCGCGCTCTGGCGCGGGCCTGCGGATGCGGGCCCTCCCCCAAGGGAGGTTACGAAATGATCGGTCGGTGTTTGCCTTGCGCCTTCAGCGGCAGGGGTTCGCGCAGCATGGCGCGGAACTTTTCTGCCGGAAGCCCGGGGGCGCACAGGAAGCCCTGGTAGTGCTCGCACAGCATCTGCTGCAGCACGGCCTGCTGGGTTTCGGTTTCCACACCTTCCGCCACCACCTCGATGTGCATGGCGCGGCCCATGCTGATGATGGCGCTCACGATGGCCCGGTCACCATCGTCATCGGGCAGGCCGCGCACAAAGGACTGGTCGATCTTGAGCTTGTGGATCGGCAGTTTCTTGAGGTAGGCCAGGCTGGAATAACCCGTGCCAAAGTCATCAATGGCCAAGCCAATGCCCAGGTCGGCCAGCACCCGCAGGCGCTGCTCCATCTCCTGCGCATCCTGCAGCAGGATGGTTTCGGTCAACTCCAGCTCCAGCAAGGTCGGCGGCAGCTGGTGCACGGCCAGCAGGCGCGTGATCCGGTCCACAAAGTCAGGCTGGCGGAACTCCAGCGCCGACACGTTCACGGAAATCATGATCGGCATGCCGCTGTGCATCCACACCGCCGCCTCGCGCACCGCCTGCTCCATCACCCAGGCACCCAGGGTCACGATGTAGCCCGACTCTTCCGCCAAAGGGATGAACACGCCCGGCGAGACCGCACCGAACTCGGGATCGGTCCAGCGGATCAACGCCTCGGCCCCGGTAATGCGCCCTGTGGCCATGTTGACCTGCGGCTGGTAGTGCACAGCCATGCGCTGCAGGCCCAGTGCCTGCCGCATGGCGTGTTCCATCTGCATGCGGGCCAGCAGGTTGGCATTCATCTGCGGCTGGTAGAAGCCGTAGCTGCCGCGCCCCCGCTCCTTGACCCGGTACATCGCGGTGTCGGACTGCTTGATCAGATCGTCCAGGGTCGCCCCGTCCTGCGGGTACAAGGCAATGCCAATGCTGCACTGGATGGAGAACCCCATGCTGTCGAGCATGAAAGGCTTGAGCATGTCGTCCAGGATGCGGCGCGCCACGCTTTCGGCCACCGGCGCATCACCGCCATGCAGGTAAATGACGAACTCATCTCCCCCCAGTCGGCACAGCATGTCGGTCTGCCGCAGGCAGGTCTGCAGGCGCTCGGCCACCAGTTGCAGCACCCGGTCGCCAAAGGGGTGCCCCAAGGAATCGTTGATGATCTTGAAACGGTCAAGATCCAGGAAGAGGATGGCAAACCCGGTGTCACTCTGGCGTGCGCCCTGGATCGCGGTGTCCACCCGCTGCGACAGCAGCAGCCGGTTCGGCAAGCCGGTGAGCACGTCGCTGTAGGCCAGCTCCTCGATGCGTTTCTGCGCCGCATGCTGCAGAGTCAGGTCACGCATGAAGCCAATGCTCTGCACCAGCAGCCCTTCGTCGTCGCGCAGCGCCACCCAGGACAGCTGCACGGCGCAGTAGGCCCCGTTGTCTCGGGGCAGCCAAAGCTCCCCCTCCCAGAAACCGTCACGGGCCCAGCCCTGCTGCACGCGCTCCATGAAGGCCGCATCCGAGCCGCCGCCGAACAGCGAAGCAGCCGTGTAGCCCTCAAAGGCTTTGGCAGCGGGCCCCACCAGGCGCTCACAGCCCGGGTTCATGCGCATGATGCGGTGCTGGCTGTCGGCAATAAAAATGGCATCCAGGCTGGACTCGAACACGCGTGCCGCCAGGCGCAGGCTGGCCTGGATTTCGGTCTGCCGGGTGATGTCCCGGTACGAGTAGACGCGCCCCACCGCCCGCCCCTGGCGAAACTGCGGCACAGTCCGCATTTCCAGCACCATGCCGCTGCGCAGTTCCAGGATGTCCGTGCTCTCCTGCATGGGTTCGCGCTCAATGGCCACCATGCGCTCGGCATAGGCGCGGGCATCGGTCACCTGGCTGGCCATGAAGGCATAGACGGCTGCATCGTCGCGCTCGACCAGCAACTGGCGCGGCAAGCCCCAGAGCTGGGCCAGCCTCTGGTTGAAGGCGCGCACACTGCGGTCCAGCCCGCAGACCAGCATGCCGTCGGCCGCTGAATCCAGCGTCGCACGCAGCTCGGACAACAGGGTTTCCAGTTCGCGCTCCGTCGCCTCCTGGGCGCTGCGGTCGAGCATGGTGAGCATGAAGACCGTGCGCCCGTCCGGCCCCCAGGGCACACGCGCGACATGGCGCTCCACAGGCACCAGCTGGCCATTGGCACGCACCAGGCTGGTGTGCGAGTGGATTCCTGCCGCAATCACCTCCGGGGGTTCGGCCCAGAAGGCCTGGTCTTGCGGGGTGGCTGCGAGGCCCAGCACGGGCTTGCCCGCCATGTCGGCTGCAGGCATGCCCACCAGGCGCTCGGCGGCGGTATTGGCATGCAGGATGAGGTGGTGCGTCTCATCGACCAGCCAGACGGCTTCCTGCAGCCCATCCAGCCAGCCATGCGATTGCAAATCGGTCACGTACCCGCCTCTTCAGGGCCGGGGCTGACCGCTCGCTCAAAAAAGTAACAGATGCGCTGCCGGGGCGACAGGTAGTCCAGCGCATCGCGCGGCAGCTGTGCCGGTTTGAGGCTGCGGCGTATGCCCAGCTCGGGAACAGTTTCCAGGTCCAGGATGGGCGCCTCATCCTTGGGCACCCTGGAGTCGTGGACGATGACCTTGGGCCGCAACGGGCGCGAAGAATTCACCGAGGCCACAATCGCATAACGGTCATTGACCAGTTGGACGATGGAGCCCGGCGGATACACCCCCATCATGCGGATGAAAGCGCCGAGCACCACGGAATCGAACTTCGCCTTGAGCTGTGCAAAGATGACCGAGAGCGCCTCATGGGGCGTGAGGGCATCCACACCAACAGTAGGGTTGCACATGCGGTCGTACCGGTTGACAAGCGCCAGCACCTGGCTCGTCCGCCCCAGGTCCACCCCGGTGAGCCGCTGCGGAAACCCGCTGCCATCGGCCATTTCATGGTGCCGGGCCACCGCCTGCACCACAGCCTCAGGAAACCCCATGCGCTTGGCCATCGCCACGGATTCCGCCACATGGGTTTCATACCGCGACCGCTCCATCAGGGGCATGGACGGCGTGGGCTGCCGCAGGTTCGGCGGCAGCTTGAGCTTGCCCAGGTCGTGAATCAGCGCCGCCACTCCCAGGCCCTGCAGCTCTTCGCTTTTCATACCCAAGGCACGGCCCAGCAACAGCGAAATAACCATTACGTTGATAGGGTGCAAGGCGTTGCGTTCGCCCACGCCTTCCGACAACAGCCGGATGACAGAGTCACCGTTTTCGAGCAGCTCGGAAACACACCCGGACACCAGCGCCACGCCTTTGTCTCGCGCCAGGTCGGGGTGTTCTGACACGGCCCGCTCCAGTGCCTGGTACTGCCGGGTGGCCTCGGCGAATCGCTGGTTGCAGGCGGCCAGAGCCTTGTTCTGTGCCTCCAGCAACTGGCGCCGCCGCAGGGCTTCGGTGTCCACCGCTGCGGGAACCCCTGGTGCCTCCAGGCCATTGGCGGGGGGCGCCACCATTTCGGGCACGCTCCAGGCGGCAGGCACCAGCTCCTTGAGCGCCGGGTCACTTTTCTTGGGCAGGTAACGCACCTCGGTCAACCCCAGCCCTCGCAAGGTGGCGATCTGTTCGGCCGACGCCACCCGGAAACTGCTGGTCGGGAATGGATGATGCATCCAGCCCACATCAAGCTGGATGTACATGCCGACCCGCAGTTGGCTGATGTCGATGAGGATGGAAGAGTTCACTTCAGGCGCACGCGAAACATGGAGACATCAATGCCACCAATAGTTACGCAGATTATCACCAGTTACTGAGGCTTGTCTAAGAAGCACAACCCCATCGCGGCGATACGGCAACACTTGGGCAACACTTGCCCCACAAGTGCCTAGCCCGTGGCAACTAGCCCAAAAATGGGGGCCTGCGGCGAAGTGTCTTGGGATCGGCCTGCCTTCGAAGGGCCCGATACGCCCCGCCTCGGGCAGCGCCTGGCTTCAGCGGCACCAGAGTGAAGGCTTGTAGATCAGGTCCATCCAGAGTGCCCAGGCTGCCACCGCACAGAGCAGCCCCCCCGCGATCCGGGTGCCCCACTCCGCACGCACCTGATTCAGGCGGCTTCGAAGTCGGCTCCACACCCAGGGGCCACCCAGCAGCCACACCCCGCTACCCACGGCAAACAACACCATGGTCAGCGCCCCTTCCAAGGCTCCGCCACTCAGAGCGGCGACCAGCAGGGCCGAGTACAACAATCCACAGGGCATCAAGGCCCACAGGGCACCTGCCACCAGCACGCCACCGGGCGCCCCCACCAGCGGCCGGACGCGCCCCCACACCGCCCGCCCGGCCCGCTCCACCCAGGCAGGCTGGCGCGACTGCACCATCATCATCAGGCCCCAGGCCATGACAGCCACATGCATCAGGGTCCACACCGGGCGCAGGGCCGTGGTCTGCTGGGTAAGCCACGCCAGGCTGTCCATGGCCAGGGCGGCCAGGGCGCCTGCTGCCGCGTAGCCCGCCAGCCGCCCCCCATGAAACGCCAGGGTGCGCAAAACCACCCCACCCTGCGGCACCCATTGCACAACCTGCACCGCAGCGCCTTCTTGCGCCGGACTGTCCGCCCCCTCTGAGGCCGCAGCCCGCCCTACCAGGGCACCACAGGGCGCAGCACACATGACCAAGCAATGGGACCCGCCTGCGAGTCCCATGAGCAAAGCCGTCCAGGCAACGGTTGCGAGCATAGGCCTCAGATGATGCGCGAAAACCGGGCGCGATTACGGTCTGCCTGCAGATAACGGTCAAAGACCATGGCAATGCCCCGCACAAAAAACCATCCCATGGCCGTCACTTCGATCCCCTCGGGTCCTACCCGCACCAGCCCCTGTTCGGCCATGTCTTCGAGCTGGGCAATCTCCGCCGCAAAGTACTGCCGCACATCGATCAACCAGGCCTGCTCCATGGATTCATAGAGCAACTCGCCCTGGCACATCAGGGCCATGATGGCGGCGCGGCGCACAAGATCGTCGCGCGTGAGGGCCAGGCCACGCACCACCGGCAGGCGCCCCTGGTCGAGAAAGTCGTAATACTCTTCCAGCGTCTTGGAGTTCTGGCTGTAGGTCGCACCCACGCGGCCGATGGCCGATACGCCCAGTCCGATCAGATCGCAGTCGGGCTGTGTGCTGTAGCCCTGGAAGTTGCGATGCAACCGCCCTTGGCGTTTGGCCACAGCCAAGGCATCCGAGGGCAGCGCAAAGTGGTCCATGCCCACATAGACATAACCCGCGTCCATGAACGCATCGAGCGAGCGCGACAGCATGGACAGCTTGCTCGACGCCGTGGGCAACTCGGCCGACACAATGCGGCGCTGGGGCTTGAAACGTTCGGGCAGGTGTGCGTAGGCATACAGCGCAATGCGGTCAGGCCGCAGCTGCGCGACCTGCACCAAGGTACGGTCGAACGACTCGGGGGTCTGGCGCGGCAGGCCATAGATCAGGTCCACGTTCACCGAGTCAAAACCCAGCGCGCGCGCTGACTCCACCAGTGCGAACACCTGTTCGGCAGGCTGGACGCGGTGCACGGCCTTCTGTACCTCCGCATCAAAATCCTGCACACCGAAACTGAGCCGGTTGAAGCCCAGCTCAGCCAGCAGCGCCAGCCTGTCGGCGTTCACGGTGCGGGGGTCCACCTCGATGGAGTACTCACCGCCCGGCGCCAAGGTGAAGCTGCGCTTGAGCATGGCCATGAGTTCACGCAAACCCGCATCCGACAGAAACGTGGGCGTCCCCCCACCCAGGTGCAGCTGGCTCACCACCTGGCCCACGCCGCAGTGTGCGGTGTGCAGATCGATCTCGCGGCTCAGGTAGCGCAGATAGACTTCTGCGCGGTCATGGTGCTTGGTGATGATCTTGTTGCAGGCGCAGTAGTAGCACAGCGACTCGCAGAACGGAATGTGCACATACAAGGACAAGGGCAAGGCCTTGGCCACCGAGCCTGTCCGGCGCTGCTCCAGTGCCAGGATATAGTCTTCCTGCCCGAACGCTTCGACAAACCGGTCGGCTGTCGGATAGGAGGTGTAGCGGGGCCCCGGCACGTCAAAACGGCGCAGGAGATCGGGCGAAACAGCGGTCATGGGGGAATATCCTTGCGTACACCCTGACTGTGCCGTACCCTCTCGGCGATGTCCTTGACCTGCATCAAGTGAACGACCAGGCCGACGGGCGACAATTTGACAAATGTCAGTCGCTCCGGCGCCCCCCCGAAGGCCTTCCAGCTTTTTCGTATCGGGCGCGATGTACTTGACACCCAACCTCTAGCTCACGTGCCTATGAACCCGCTCACCATCAAAGTCGCCTGCTCCAACTGCAACCTGCGCGAGCTGTGCATGCCCGTGGGCCTGAACGAAGAGCAACTGCAGCGCATCGATGAAGTCGTTGCCGTTCGCCGCAAGGTCAAGCGGGGGGGCACGCTGTTCCGCAATGGCGAGTCCTTCACGTCGCTTTACGCCATCCGCACGGGTTTCTTCAAAACCTGCGTGGCTACCGAAGACGGCCGCGACCAGGTCACCGGTTTTCAGATGGCGGGCGAGATCATTGGCCTCGATGGCATCGTGAACGACCACCACACCTGTGACGCGGTGGCCCTGGAAGATGCCGAGGTCTGCGTGATGCCCTTCGACCGCATCGAGGAACTCTCGCGCGAGGTCACGGCCCTGCAGCACCATGTGCACAAAATCATGAGCCGCGAGATCGTGCGCGAACACGGCGTGATGCTGCTGCTGGGCAGCATGCGCGCCGAAGAGCGCCTAGCGGCTTTTTTGCTGAACCTGGTGCAACGGCTGCATGCACGCGGCTTCTCGCAGTCCGAACTGGTGCTGCGCATGACCCGCGAAGAAATCGGCAGCTACCTGGGCCTGAAACTCGAAACCGTGAGCCGGACCTTCTCCAAATTTGTGGAAGAAGGCATCGTGGAAGTCAAGCAGCGCCATGTCCGCATCCTGGACACGGATGCCCTCAAGCGCATTGTGAACAGCCAGCAAGCCTGCCACTGATCTGGCCGCCGTCCCGGTTGGCCTTCACCGGCTGGCCAGTAACGCCCTCCTCCTTGCTCAGGAGCAGGACGATGTCTTGCGGCAGTCGTCTGGCCGCTCACCCTCGGGGACCGGGCAGCGGTTCAACTCAAAGGGTGACATGGCAAGCAGCGTGGTCAACGCACTGCTTGCCATGGTGATGATCCAGAACGCAAAAAAAGCCAGCGTATAGACGCCCTGCCGCGACAGCGCCAGCGGTTGCCCGAACCAGTGCAGATCCTGGGGGTCCACCATGGCAAAAACCAGCATCTCCAGCACCCCCGCCATCAAGAAGGCGGGCCATGCAATCCACATCAGGCGTTGCGTCCACATATCGTCGTTCCTGTCTCCTGGGGGCTCAGTGGCGGCACGGTGGCATCACTGGTGAGCCACATGCTTGTGTATTTCAACGCGGCTGATCCTGCACGGGGGTGGCCGCATGGTTGCGTCCCTTCATGGCAGGTGCCAGGCTCTTCTCGGGGGCTTCCAGCGTCTTGTTGATCTCGATCCCCTTGCGGTAGTAATCCTCTGCCACCACTGGGTCTGGACGGGACAGCGCCAGCCACAAGGTCACAAAACCGGCAACGATCACAATGACCGGGCCGGCAATCACCAGCCAGACATGGCCGAATTTCCACCAGGGTGCTGCCGCAACAGGGGCAATGGCTGGGCTTGAAGACATGGCGATTTACTCCTTCACAATCATCTCAATCAACACAAGGCCATGCGCGGCCTTGCACCAGGGCACCGTTCAGCGTGGCACCAGGAACACCGATTTTTCTGTCACATGGGCGGCGGCACCGACGGCCTGCACATCGAACTGAACGGCATGAGAGCCCGGGCTTGCCGACCCATAGGGAATCTGCAAACGCACCGCCACCCAGCGCGACTCTGCGGGGCCGATGTCCACTTCGGCATCCGAAGACACCTCCAGCCCCTCCAGGCCCCGCGCGCTGATGCGATAGCGCTGTTCACCTTCTGTCGCATTCATGATCTGCAGGCGGTAGATGTTCTCCAGCTTGCCGCCAGCCACGATGCGCGAAAGCGCTGCACGGTCCCGCACCACATCAACCTTGAGCGGGGTGCGCACGACCAGGCTGGCCAGCATGGCGACGCACAAAGCCACCAGCACTGCGCTGTAAATCAGCACCCGGGGCCGGAGCACACGCCGCAGCATCTGCGACTGGGTCCACCGCTGGGCCACGCCGTTCTGGGTGGAGTAGCGGATCAGTCCCCGGGGGTACTGCATCTTGTCCATGACCGTGTTGCACGCATCCACGCACAGGCCACAGCCGATGCATTCGTACTGCAGCCCCTTGCGAATGTCGATACCCACCGGGCAGACCTGCACACACAGCGAGCAGTCGATGCAGTCGCCCAGCCCCTGCGCCTTGTAGTCGGTGTTCTTCTTTCGCGGGCCACGCTGCTCGCCCCGTTCGGGGTCGTAGGTCACGATCAGCGTGTCCTTGTCGAACATGGCACTTTGGAACCGTGCGTATGGGCACATGTACTTGCAGACCTGCTCGCGCATGTAGCCCGCGTTGCCATAGGTGGCAAAGCCATAGAACAGCACCCAGAAAATCTGCCAGCTGCCCTGCAGCGCCAGCAACTCGCTGCCCAGCTCGCGGATGGGCACGAAATAACCCACAAAGGTGAATCCGGTCCACAAGGCCACCGCCACCCATACCAGCTGCTTGAAGAACTTCTTGCGGATCTTCTCGAAGGTCCAGGGTCCGTTGTCCAGCCGCAGCCGCGCACTGCGGTCACCTTCGATCTTGTGCTCGATCCACATGAACATCTCGGTGTAGACCGTCTGCGGGCAGGCAAAGCCACACCACAACCGCCCGGCCACCGCCGTGAAGAGGAACAGCGACAACGCCGAAATAATCAGCAGTCCGGTGAGGTAGATGAAGTCCTGCGGGTACAGCACCAACCCAAAGATGTAAAAGCGTCGCGCACCCAGGTCAAACAGCACCATCTGGCGCTGCCCCCATTCAAACCAGGGCAACCCATAAAACACGATCTGCGTGAGCAGCACCATGCCCCAGCGCCAGCGCGCAAACAGGCCACTGATGGAGCGCGGATAGATCTTTTTCTGCGCTTCGTACAGCGAGATGATCTCGCCCTGGGCAGACGGCTCAGACGCCACGGGTGCAATCGGAATGACCTTGCGAGCAGGCTCGCTGGGGGGCTTCATGGTGTCGATCTACTCACAGGGAGGTAAACAGCCTAACAACAAAGAAGCCAGACAACCACCGCCAAGGCGGTCGCCTGGCAGCATCGATCAACGCGCGGCAGCTGCCTGCTTGCCGTTCGACAAACCCCAGACATAGGCCGACAGGACCCCGATCTGGGCTTCCGTCAGCTTGTCGGCCTGCGCGGGCATCTGGTTGACCTTGCCGTTGTTGATCATGGCGGTGATCGCCGCCTCGCCCCAGCCATGCAGCCAGATATCGTCCGTGAGGTTGGGGGCGCCCAGGGCCTGGTTGCCCTTGCCGTCCATGCCGTGGCACGCAGCGCATGCCGTGAACTTGGACTTGCCCAGCGAAGCGCGCAGCGAGTCGTGCGGACTGCCCGACAGGCTCAGCACGTAGTGCGACAGATTGCGCACATCTTCTGGCGAGCCCACAGCCGCCGCCATGGGTGGCATGTTGCCGATACGGCCCTTTTCCAGGGTCTCGCGGATCTTCTCGGGAGCGCCGCCGTGCAGCCAGTCACCGTCCGCCAGGTTGGGGAAGCCCTTGCTGCCACGCGCATCCGAGCCATGGCACTGCGCGCAGTTGTTCATGAACAGGCGCTCGCCAATGGCGTGGGCCTGAGGGTCCTTGGCCATGTCCTCGGGCTTCATCGAGGCAAAACGGGCGTACAGCGGCTCCAGCTCGGTCTTGGCCTTGGCCATTTCGGCCTCGTACTCACCCTTCTGGGTCCAGTTCAGCTTGCCCGTGAAACTGCCCAGGCCCGGATAGGCAGCCAGGTAGCCCAGGCCGAAGATGATGGTGATGACGAACAGCCACACCCACCACCGTGGCAGGGGGTTGTTCATTTCGACCAGGTCCTCGTCCCAGACATGGCCCGTGGTGTTGTCGGCCGTGGCCATCACCTTCTTGCGGCCCGCCATCCAAAGCAGGATGCCGCAGGCGATGATGCCGACCAGTGTCAGCGCGGTCACAAAGACCGACCAGAAATTGCTGGTGAAGTCACTCATGGGATGTTCTCGTTCTGGTGAGGGTCAATCTTGTTCGAAGGGCAGTTGTGCCGCCTCGTCAAACCGGGACTTGTTGCGGCCCCGGTAGGCCCAGACCCAAATGCCAATGAAGCAGGCCATCGATGCCAGGGTGGCGGCGATGCGCATGGTCGTGATGTCCATGGCCAATCTCCTTTACTTGAGCGCGCGGCCCATGACTTGCAGGTAGGCGATGAGGGCGTCCATTTCAGTCTTGCCCTTCACCTCGGCTGCGGCGGCAGTGATCTGCTCGTCGGTATAAGGCACACCCACCGTGCGCAGCGCCTTCATGCGGGGCGCCACGCTGGCAGGGTCCACCACGCTCTTCTCCAGCCAGGGGTAGGCAGGCATGTTGGACTCGGGCACCACGTCACGCGGGTTGTTCAGGTGGATGCGATGCCATTCGTCGCTGTACTTGCCGCCCACGCGGTGCAGGTCCGGCCCCGTGCGCTTGCTGCCCCACTGGAAGGGGTGGTCGTACACAAACTCACCCGCCACCGAGTAGTGGCCGTAACGCAGCGTCTCGGCGCGGAAGGGGCGGATCATCTGCGAGTGGCAGTTGTAGCAGCCCTCGCGGATGTACACATCGCGCCCGACCAGTTGCGTGGCGGTGTAGGGCTCGACGCCCTTCACAGCCTCGGTGGTGGACTTCTGGAAGAACAGGGGCACGATCTCCACCAGGCCGCCAATGGCGATCACCAGCAGGATCAGCACGATCATCAGGAAGTTGTTGGTCTCGACCTTCTCGTGCGAGAAGCCGGTGGAAGAAGATGAATTGTTATTGGACATGAATTGACTCCTTCGGCTCAGGCGTGGGCAGCATTCACGGCAGGAATGGCCACCTTGACCGAACGGCCAGAGATCGCGGTCATCCACACGTTCCAGGCCATGATGAGCATGCCCCCCAGGTACAGCAGGCCACCGGCCACACGGATCACGTAGAACGGATAGGTCGCCTTCACGCTCTCGACAAAGGTGTAGGTCAGCGTGCCGTCGGGGTTGATGGCGCGCCACATCAGACCCTGCATCACGCCGGCAATCCACATGGCGGCGATGTACAGCACGATGCCGATGGTGGCCATCCAGAAGTGCAGCTCGATCGCCTTGATGGAGTGCATCTTGTCGCGGCCAAACAGGCGCGGCACCAGGTAATACAGCGAGCCCATGGAGATCAGGCCCACCCAGCCCAGCGCGCCAGAGTGCACGTGGCCCACGGTCCAGTCGGTGTAGTGGCTCAGCGCATTGACGGTCTTGATGGACATCATCGGGCCTTCGAACGTGGACATGCCGTAGAACGACAGCGACACGATCAGGAAGCGCAGGATGGGGTCGTCACGCAGTTTGTGCCATGCGCCCGACAGGGTCATGATGCCGTTGATCATGCCGCCCCAGCTGGGGGCCAGCAGGATGAGCGAGAACACCATGCCCACCGATTGCGTCCAGTCGGGCAGCGCGGTGTAGTGCAGGTGGTGGGGGCCGGCCCACATGTAGGTGAAGATCAGCGCCCAGAAGTGCACGATCGACAGGCGGTACGAGTACACAGGGCGGCCAGCCTGCTTGGGGATGAAGTAATACATCATCCCCAGGAAGCCTGCGGTGAGGAAGAAGCCCACGGCGTTGTGGCCATACCACCACTGCACCATGGCGTCCTGCACACCGGCGTAAGCCGAGTAGCTCTTCATGAGCCCTGCGGGAATGGCCGCGCTGTTGACCAGGTGCAGCAGCGCCACCGCCAGGATGAACGCGCCAAAGAACCAGTTGGCCACGTAGATGTGCTTGACCTTGCGGGTACCCACGGTTCCAAAGAACACAATGGCGTAGGACACCCACACCAGCGTGATCAGGATGTCGATGGGCCATTCCAGCTCGGCGTATTCCTTGCCGGAGGTGTAGCCCATCGGCAAGCTGACCACAGCGGCGGCGATGACCAGCACCCAGCCCCAGAAAGTGAATGCGGCCAGGGGCCCGGCAAACAGCCGCACCTGGCAGGTGCGCTGCACCACGTAGTAGCTGGTGGCGAACAGGGCACTGCCGCCAAAACCGAAGATCACCGCATTGGTGTGCAAGGGGCGCAAGCGCCCATAGCTGAGCCAGGGAATGCCAAAGTTGAGTTCTGGCCAGGCCAGCTGGGCAGCGATCACAACGCCCACCAGCATGCCAACCACCCCCACAACCACGGCCAAGATAGAAAACTGCCGCACGACCGTATCGTTGTAGTGCGCAGTCATAGTTTTTTGAGAATCCATCGGGCACCTCTTTGTATTGCAGTAAGAGTTTGTTGCAGTCGGCTCAGTGGGGCATTGACACAAGTCAACCGTCTCGGAGAATGCGCTCCCCCTCTTGCTCCACGCTCTCGAACTGGCCGTGGTAGACCGCCCACCACAGCCCGCCCAGGATCAGGAGCACCAGGAGCACGGACAACGGGATCAGGAGATAAAGGATGTCCATCAGACGGGCTCCAGGGTTGTCTTGGGAAGGTTGGGAAGAGGCAGGGGCGCTTGTTGCGCCTTGCCCGCAGCGAGGGCCTCGGCATCCATTCCAGCATCTGCACCCGCAACAACACCGGCCAGGGCGGGCAGCACAGGCAGGCCGCGCGCCAGCCGCGCGGCGTTGAGCACCACCAGCAGCGAACTCAGTGCCATGCCCAGCCCGGCCAGCCAGGCGGGCATCCAACCCGCCACGGCCAGCGGCACGCACAGCGCGTTGTAGCCCGCAGCCCACCACAGGTTCTGGCGCACCACACGCAGCGTGCGGCGCGCCAGCAACACGGTCTGCGGCACCAGCGCCAGGCTGTCGCCCAGCACCACAAAATCTGCCCGCGACTGCGCCAGCGGCACGGCACGGCCAAACGCAAACGACACATGGGCCCCGGCCAGCACCGGGCCGTCGTTGAGGCCATCGCCCACCATGGCCACCTGGTGCCCGCCCGCCTGCAGCGCCCGCAGGGCCTCCAGCTTGCCCTGGGGCGAGCACTCGCCCTGCACCTGCGCAATGCCCGCCTGTGCGGCCACACGCTGCACGGCCCCCAATCGGTCGCCAGACAGCAACTGCACCGCCACGCCTTCCTGCTGAAGCGTGGCGACCACGGCTGGCGCCTCGCTGCGCAGGTCTTCCACCAGATCAAACCGGGCCAGCTCCAGCAGATCGCCACCGGCCCCTTGCTCAAGCCCTTGCACCGACAGCACCACCTGCAACGCTGCTGCGCCCTGCTGCGCTGCCACCCCGGCGTGGCGGGCCGAGCCCAGCCAGACCCTGCAACCGGGCACAGCGCCCGTGTTGTCCGACACCGTAGCGCTCAGACCCAGGCCCGCGTCCTCTTGCAGATTGGCGACACGCCAGCGCCCCTGCGGCGCTGGCGCCGATGCCGAGGCGGCAGCCACCACCGCACGCGATGCAGGGTGCATGGAGTGGCGCGCCAGCGCGGCCGCCATGCTCAGCACGTCGTCGGCCGACCAGCCCTGCATGGTGTGCACGGCCTGCAGTGCCATGCCGTCGCGGGTCAATGTGCCGGTCTTGTCAAACACCAGGGTGTCCACCTGGGCCAGCGCCTCCAGCCCCTGCAGGTTGCGCACCAGCACCCCGTGGCGCGCCAGGGTGCCCGCCGCCGTGAGCATGGCCACCGGCGTGGCCAGTGACAGCGCACAGGGGCAGGTCACGATGAGCACAGCCACCGCCACCATGAGCGCATGCCCGGGGTCCGACGGCCACCACCATGCGGCGGCCAGCCCCGCCGCCAGCAGCACGGCCAGCAGAAACGGCCGTGCAATGCGGTCGGCCAGCAAGGCCAGCCGGGGCTTTTGCAGCGATGCGCTTTCCATCAGCGCCACGATCTGCGCAAACCGGGTCTGCCCGCCCGTGCCCTCCACCCGCACTTCGACAGGTGACTGCAAGTTGTAGCTGCCCGCCGTGACATGGCTGCCCAGCGGGCGTGCCACGGGGGTGGATTCGCCGGTCAGCAGCGCCTCATCAGCATGCGTATTGCCTGCGGTGATGCACCCGTCGGCGGGAAAGGCCTCGCCCGGCAGCACACGGATGGTGTCGCCCACCACCAGGCGGCGCGTGGCCACGCGGGCAAAAATGCCTGTGGCCTCATCACGCCGCTCCACGCTGTCGGGCAGGCGGTTCATCACCGCCTCCAGCGCACCGGCTGTGCGGTCGCGCAGGCGCAGCTCCAGCCAGCGGCCGGTGAGCAGGAAGAACACGAACATGGTCAGGGAGTCGTAATACACCTCTTTGCCAAAAATGCCACTCGGGTCGAACGTGCCCGCCGTGCTGACCACAAAAGTGATCGCCATGCCCAGCGCCACCGGCAGGTCCATGCTGACGCGGCGCAGCCGCACATCGCGCAATGCGCTGGCAAAGAAGGGGCCACACGAGAACACCACCATGGGCAGCGTGATGACCCAGGAGGCCCAGCGCAGCAGCTGCTCCATCTCGCCCGAGAGGTCGCCGGGCTGCGCCACATAGGCGGGCCACGCGTACATCATCACCTGCATCATGCAAAAGCCCGCCACCAGCCAGCGCCACAGGGCACGGCGGCTTTCACGCTGGCGCTGTGCGCGGGCAAACGCATCCATGGCCGGCATGGCGCGGTAGCCCGCGTTCTGCACGGCCTTCATCCACTGCGAGGGCAGCACCCTGCCCGGCTGCCACACCACGCGGGCACGGCGCGTGGCCGCACTCACGTCGGCCTGCAGCACGCCGGGCACGGCGCGCAGGGCGTCTTCGATGGTGAGGGCACAGGCGGCGCAATGCATGCCCTCCAGCACCACGTGCGAATCCCAGGTGGCGGCCTCGGGGCAGGCCAGCACCGCCTCGGCTGCCTGAGCGGGCAAGGGGCTGCCTGCGGGTGTGCAGGGGCGGCCAAACGCCAGCCATTCCTGCGGGTCGTCCAGCAGCTGGGTGGGCACGGTGGGCGATGAATCCGCCACGCCATCAGGCAGATGCGCCGGGGAGGCCACCGACGCATCGGGTCGAAACATTGACATGGTTCAAGCCTATCGTTGGGCCATGACAGGTACATTGACCTGCATCAAGTCCCGGAACATGATTCATCCTAAGCTTGATCCATCGTTTTGAGGAGACCTTTATGTACAAACGCATCCTGATCGCAACGGACGGCTCCCCCCTCTCGGACAAAGCCGTGGAACACGGGCTGTCGCTGGCCGCCCTCACCGGCGCCTCTGCGGTGGCCCTCAAGGTGGTGCCACGCTACCCCCGCAGCTACTTTGAAGGCGGCATGCCCGTCGATGCCAACGATGTGAAGCGCATCGAAACGCAGTGGGGCGATGCGGCCCAGGCCATGGTCGATGGTGTGAAGGCCCAAGGCGAAGCCCAGGGCGTATCGGTCAAGCCCGTCATCGCCAAGTCCGACCTGGTGGCCGAGGCCATCATCTCTGCCGCCAAGAAGCACAAGTGCGACGTGATCGTGATGGCATCACATGGCCGCAAGGGCCTCAAGCGGCTGCTGCTGGGCAGCGAGACCCAACATGTGCTGACGCACTCGCACATCCCGGTGCTGGTGCTGCGATAAGAAAATATGAACAAAAACAGCCATTACCGCGCATCCATAAAGCGGTACTAGCTATCAATAAATGAGCAAAACAAATGGGGCCTGCGCGGCCCCATTTGTTCTTGTCCTGCCACCGGCCGTCTGGCCGTCTGGCTATCAGGCAAACAGCCCCTTGTGCTGCTCGCGCAGCAGGTTCTTCTGCACCTTGCCCATGGTGTTGCGCGGCAGTTCGGGCACCACAAAACACTTCTTGGGGATCTTGAAGTTGGCCAACTGCGACTTCAGCTGCGCCACGATGGCGTCGGGGTTCAGGCTGGCGCCGGGCTTGGCAATCACCACCGCCACACCGACCTCGCCAAAGTCGGGGTGGGGCACGCCCACCAGGGCACTCTCGGCCACGCCGGGCATGTCGTTGATGTAGCCCTCGATCTCGGCGGGGTAGACGTTGTAGCCGCCGCTGATGATCAGGTCCTTGCTGCGGCCCACGATGCTCACGTAGTCTCGCTCGTCCACCTTGCCCACGTCGCCGGTCTTGAACCAGCCGTCAGCCGTGAACTCTTCCTTGGTCTTCTCGGGCATGCGCCAGTAGCCCTTGAACACGTTGGGGCCCTGCACCTGGATGTTGCCGATCTCGCCCACGGGCAGCGGCTTGTTCGCGTCGTCCACCACACGCAGGCCCACCCCCGGCAGCGGGAAGCCCACGGTGGCACCGCGCCGCTCGGACTGCCCCGCGTGGCGCTTGTCGGCCGCGTAGGGGTTGGAGGTAAGCATGATGGTCTCGCTCATGCCGTAGCGCTCCAGGATGGTGTGGCCGGTGCGCCGCTGCCATTCGGTGAAGGTCTCGATCAAGAGCGGCGCAGAGCCCGCGATGAACAGGCGCATGTTCTTGGCCGCATCCTTGGTGAGCCCGGCCTCGGCCAGCAGACGCACATACAGCGTGGGCACGCCCATGAAGACCGTGGCGCGCGGCATGGCGGCGAGCACGGCCTTGGGGTCGAACTTGGCGAACCAGATCATCTTGCTGCCGTTGATGAGCGCGCCGTGGATAGCCACGAACAGGCCGTGAACGTGAAAGATGGGCAGCGCGTGGATGAGCACATCACCACGGCCATCAGGCCCTCCGGTAGCCGTCCAGCCCCAGTAGTCCTTCAAGGTCAAGGCATTGCTCAGCAGGTTGCCATGCGTGAGCATCGCGCCCTTGCTGCGGCCCGTGGTGCCGCTGGTGTAGAGAATGGCGGCCAGGTCGTCGGCCGACTTCTGCACCGGCTGGTGCACGTCACTGTGGTGCGCCGCGCGCTCCAGCAGGCTGCCCGTGCGGTCATCGCCGAGCGTGAACACATGGCCCGTGCCCTGGCTGAAGGCGATCTTGCTCACCCAGCCAAAGTTGCCGGGCGTGCACACCACCACACCTGGCTCGGCGTTGCCGATGAAGTATTCGATCTCGGCGCTCTGGTAGGCCGTGTTGAGCGGCAAAAACACATAACCCGCGCGCAGCGTGGCCAGGTACAGCACCATGGCCTCGACCGATTTCTCTACCTGTACGGCCACGCGGCTGCCCTCGGGCAGCTTCAGCGATGCCAGCAAGTTGGCCATGCGGGCGCTGGCGCGGTCCAGGTCGCCCCAGGTGTAGAACAGGGGCGTTCCATCGGGCGCCGTGGTCTCCACGGCGGTGCTCGACAGGTCGGCAGGGAAGGCTGCGCGCAGGGCGCTGAAGAGGTTGTGATGGCTCATGGCTTGGGCTTGGTTTTTTTGAAACAAGGAAGAAGGCGAAAGGCGGGCCTGCGGCGGTCCGGTCAAAACACCGGCGGGCGCTTGTCCAGGAACGCGGTGATGCCCTCGCGGTGCTCGGCGCTGTTGGCATAGCCGTAGGGGTCGGGGGCACCGTTTACTATCCTTTCGATAGCTGGAAACTCTTTACTGTCGAGCACAGAAGGCGTTTTTAATGCCCTGAATGTCTGTTTGTTCAGGCGCGCAGCCTGCGGGGCGAG
>NZ_JBWKZU010000012.1:0-87784 GCF_059424825.1 Acidovorax sp. GW101-11A03
GATCGCTTGACCCATCACTGCCACATCATCGAGACCGGCAACGAGTCCTACCGCTTCCGCCACAGCACGCACGAAGCTAAAGGGCGCATCAAGACCCGTGAGCAGACCAGGAAGGCAGCAGCCGCCCACGTTAGCGAGACCGCGGAGGAAAGGGCCTCGCCTGATGGCTCGGCCATACCGACCACGAGTTCAAAAAAGGGAGGACCTACCGAAGCATCCACCTTATAGTTATCCACAGCTGGCTTCTAATGAAACCAGCTTCAGCCCCTGGTCAATGTTCGACTGGCACTGCTGCTCACGTTTGCATTGGCACTAACACTCAGGGGCATCATCTACCTCGATGCGGAGATATCTCACGGTCAACTCTAGCTTGGAGCGATCCAGTAGCAATTGGACGGTACGCAAATTGCTAGTGTGCCGATCGATCAGCAACGCCTTGGTTCTACGCATCGAGTACGTCCCGTAGTCGGCGCGCTCCGGCCCGAGTTCACCGACTCAGGGGCCGAGGATCCGTGTGTAGTGCCGCGTACTGATGTGGTGACATACCCGGTCGCCTCACGCCGGACCGGCCATTTAAGTTCAGATCGCGGGCACCACCTATCGATAGGCAGGTTTCGGAGGTGGTTTTGCAATACGCGCCACTGACCCTCGATTGGCCGGTGGTGACCGAAGGAGTCGTCCAGGCTGCTCGCGGCGAACGACTGGAACCAGCCTAGACCTGACGGTCGCGCACCATTAACTTGAACGCCGGGGGAGGCTTCCTCCTGACGAACACATAGTTCGTTAGCGATGGAAAGAGCGACCGACGATGCACCATCCGAAGATACATGGAAGGGGCCTAATCCTCTCAAGCTGTCAGCCGTTGATCAGGCACCAAAAGTCAGCGAGCACTTACACCAACCAACTTGTCCTAAGCCGGTGTGCCATGCCTCTAAGCCTTCGGCATCCGAAACCTTGCCCGGAAGGGCGGGGCCACGTTATCGGAGTTTTTGCCCAAAAAAGTAGACATGGGCAGTACGGGTCGCTTTGGGGGAAACTGAAATTTCTCTTAAAAATCAAATAGTTGCGTGAACTTTAGGGTATCTGAATAATACAAAACTCAATGAGAAAAATACAAAACTCGAGTGGAATCGACACGAGTGGAATCGACACTGGCGATGGTGGACAGGCCACTTTGTTCACCCGCAGGGGAACTATGGGTTTAGCACTCAATCACATGGAGTGCTAATATCTTGGCTTAGAGGAAAGGATTCCTGGAATGAACATTCAGTCTGGAACCGCGACGATGACCCTGGCTCCCGCCAACCCCTGGGCGTTGGTGCCTGCGCTGGGCAACCTCGACGCCTACATTTCGGCCGTCAATCGCCTGCCCCTGCTCACACACGAAGAAGAGCAGACCTATGCGCGGCAGCTCAAGGACAACAACGATGTGGATGCCGCTGGCCGGCTGGTGATGTCGCACCTGCGCCTGGTGGTCTCGATTTCGCGCCAGTACCTGGGCTACGGCCTGCCCCATGGCGACCTGATCCAGGAAGGCAATGTGGGCCTGATGAAGGCCGTCAAGCGCTTTGACCCGGACCAGGGCGTGCGCCTGGTGAGCTACGCGATGCACTGGATCAAGGCCGAGATCCACGAATACATCCTGAAGAACTGGCGCATGGTGAAGGTGGCCACCACCAAGGCCCAGCGCAAGCTGTTCTTCAACCTGCGCTCGATGAAGCAGGGCTTCAAGGCCGATGCCGCCGCAGAAGACGCCGCCACGCACCGCGACACGCTGTCGGACCGCGAGATCGACTCGGTGGCCGCGCAACTCAATGTGAAGCGCGAGGAAGTGATCGAGATGGAAACCCGCATGTCGGGAGGTGATGTGCTGCTGGATCCGGCCCCATCGGACGACGGTGAGCAGGCGTTTGGCCCCATTGCCTACCTGGCCGACGGTTCGCACGAGCCCACGGCCATGATCGAGTCGCGCCAGCGTGATGCGCTGGCCACTGATGGCATTGCCACGGCCCTGGCCAGCCTGGACGATCGTAGCCGCCGCATCGTGGAAGAGCGCTGGCTCAAGGTCAACGACGACGGCACGGGCGGCATGACCCTGCATGAGCTGGCTGCAGTGTACGGAGTGAGCGCCGAGCGCATCCGCCAGATCGAGGTGGCGGCGATGAAGAAGATGAAAAAGGCACTGGCCGAGTACGCCTGAGCCTGCGGGTGGCGGGGTTAATATCCCCGGCTGCAGAAGTTGCCTCACGGGGCCCCAGTTCTGGGGCCCCGTGTCGTTTTGGCCCCTGAATATTCTTGTTGAGGAGACCCCTTCCCATGTTGTCGTCACGCCCTGTTGTGTCCCGCCGTGCTTCTACGCTGCTGATTGCGCTGGCAGCCGCCTCCCCCTGGGCCATGGCCCAGAACGCCGCCAAGCCCGGCGCCGCCGCAGCCGCCGCCCCCCTGGCCTGGCCCACCAAGCCGCTCAAGATCATCGTGGGCTTCCCCGCCGGGTCTTCGCCCGACCTCACGGCGCGCACCTTCACCGAGCCGCTGTCCAAGGCCCTGGGCCAGCCCGTGATTGTGGAAAACAAGGTGGGCGCAGGCGGCAACATTGCTGCCGATGCCGTGGCCAAGGCGCGCGACGACCACACCATCGGCCTGATGATCAACGGCAACATGACCATTGCCAAGCTGTTGAATCCAGCCGTGCCCTATGACCCGATCAAGGATCTGGCGCCACTGAGCCTGATCGGCACCTCGCCCTTGATCCTGACCGCGCCCGTGAGCCAGCCCGGGGTGCCCGCCAACAGCAATGCCCGCGACTTCTTCGTGGCGGCCCGCAATGGCGGCGACAAGTGGAGCTATGGCACGCCGGGTGTGGGCACGGTGGGCCACATTGGCACCGAGCTGCTCAAGTCGCGCAGCAACATCAACCCGGTGCATGTGCCCTACCCGGGCTACCCGCAGGTGGCCACCGCCATGCTGGGCGGGCAGTTGCAGATGGCGCTGCTGCCCCCGGCCCTGGCGCAGGCCCAGGTGCGTGCGGGCAAGCTGCGCGCGATTGGTGTGACGTCTTCCGGACGCAGCCCGCTGGCGCCCGATGTGCCCAGCCTGGCCGAAGCAGGCATCAGCAACTTCAACCTGGAAATCTGGAATGCCTTTGCAGCGCCTTCGACCCTGCCCAAGCCCATCCAGGCCAAGCTGGCGGTGCTGATCAGCGAGATTGCCCGCAGCGAAGAGGTGCGCGGCAAGCTGTTCCAGCAAGGCTGGCAGACGGTGGGCTCGTCGCCCGAGGGGCTGGCCAACCGCGTGAAGGCCGACACCAACCTGCTGGGCGGTGTGATCGCGATGCGCGGCATCAAGGCGGAGTGAATCTGCGCGGCGGAGACGTCGCACGCCTTTGCCACCAGCAAACTTCAACCCGGGTCTGGCCAACGTGCCTGCCCGGGTTTTTTACTGCCAGTACTGTCAAACCAGCATGCATGCGGGCTGGCGCACCCGCAGAAATCTCAGCCCCCTTCGGCAAGCAGGGTCTTGACGTCGGCGGCCAGGGCCTGGGCACCGCTGCCGTAGCGGTTGTACACGCGCAGGCGCCCGGCAGGGTCGTACACGTAGCTGCCCGCCGAGTGGTCCATGGTGTAGCTGGTGGGCGTCTTGCCATCGACCTTCTTGTAGTAGATCTTGAAGTCCTTGGCGATGGCCGCAAGCTGCTCGGGCGAGCCACGCAGCGCCAGAAAACTCGGGTCGAAGTTGGCCATGTAGGCCTTGAGCACTTCGGGCGTGTCGCGCTCCGGGTCCACCGTCACAAAGATGCCTTGCAGGCGGTCGCCGTCCTTGCCCAGGATCTGCTTGACCTCGGCCAGCTCCTGCATCGATGTCGGGCACACGTCGGGACACTGCGTGAAGCCGAAGAACACCACCACCACCTTGCCCGCAAAGTCCTGGATGTGGCGTGCCTGACCGTTGTGGTCGGTCAGCGGGAGATCCCGGGCGTAGTCGGCGCCGGTGATGTCCACACCACGAAATTCGGCCTTTTTCTTCTCAGAACAAGCACCAAAAAGGCCCGCCGCGCCTATGGATAAAGCACTGACAGCTATCGTTTTGAGAGCATTTCGTTTCAGCATGGGGTTCACAGCACGTAGTGGTCCACAAGCAGGGCGGCAAACAGCACGCTCAGGTGGATCAGGGAAAAACGGAAGGTCTTGCGCGCCAGCGCGTCGGAGTAGTTGCGCCACAGCGCAAAGCCGTAGCCACAAAAACCCGCAGACAGCAGCACGGCCGCTGCGAGGTAGATCCACGAACTCATGCCGTACACAAACGGCATCAGGCAGCCCGCAAACAGGATCAGGGTGTAGAGGAACACCTGCAGCCGGGTGAACTCGTTGCCATGGGTAACCGGCAGCATGGGCAGGCCGGACTTGCGGTAGTCCTCCACGCGGTACAGCGCCAGCGCCCAGAAATGCGGCGGCGTCCACAGGAAGATGATGAGGAACAGGATCAGCGCCTCGGGGCCTACGTCCCCCGTCATGGCGGCCCAGCCCAGCACCGGGGGCATGGCACCGGATGCGCCGCCGATCACGATGTTCTGCGGTGTGAGGGGCTTCAGGATCACGGTGTAGACCACCGCATAGCCCACGAACGTGGCAAAAGTGAGCCACATGGTCAGCGGGTTGATCCAGAAGTACAGCAGTGCCGACCCTGCGGCGCACAGCACGGCGGAGAACAGCAGCGTCTGCGCATTGGACAGCTCGCCCTTGGCCGTGGGGCGCCAGGCGGTGCGCTTCATCTTGGCGTCAATGCCCTGCTCCACGATGCAGTTGAAGGCTGCGGCAGCGCCAGCCACCAGCCACACCCCGGCGCTGGCCAGCGCCATGTGACCCAGCTGCGCGGCAGACGGCAGGCCGGGCACGGCCAGCACCATGCCGATCAGGGCGCAAAAAACGATGAGCTGCACCACTCGGGGCTTGGTCAGCGCATAGAACTGCTGCATGCGCGAGGGCAAGGCAACAGCATGGGGGGAGGCAACACTCATGCGGACACTCTCGATGCGCCAGGCGGCGCGGAAAACTCTCGGGAAACAGGCACGGCTGCACGGCTGGACACCAGGGCCCAGGTCAGCACCACAACCAGGGCCGCCGCGCCGCCGGTGTGCAGCACGGCGGCCACCAGCGGCCAGTCCAGGATCACGTTGGACAGGCCGGTGGCCAGTTGCAGCACCGACAAGCCCGCCAGCCAGCGCGTTTGCGCGCGCAGCGCGCCACTGCGGTGCAGGCGCCAGGCCAGCCATGCAAGCGCCGCCAGCACCACATAGGCCATGAGGCGGTGCACGTAATGGATGGCGGTAAGGCCCGCAAAACTGATGTGGCTGCCGTCCTGCAGCATGCCCAGCTTGCGCCAGACCTGGAAGCCCTGGGCAAAGTCCATCGCGGGCCACCAGCTGCCCTGGCAGGTGGGGAAGGTGGTGCATGCCAGCACGGCATAGTTGGTGCTGACCCAGCCGCCCAGCACCACCTGCAGCGCCAGCAACAACCCCGTCCAGGCCAGGCCCCGGCGCAGTGCGGGCGAGATCACGGTGGGCAGGCGGCCTTGTGCCGCGTGGGTGTGGCGCACCGCCTGCACACACAGCAGCGCCAGCAACACCAGTCCACCGATGAGGTGCAGCGTGACGATGGCGGGGAAGAGCTTCATCGTCACCGTGAGCGCGCCAAAGGCCCCTTGCAGGCACACCCACACCAGCGTGACCGTGGGCCACCAGGGGCTGAGCGGAGGCGCCTCGGCCACGCCGCGCTGGGCCCGGCGGTGCTGCACCCAGGACGACACCGTGAGCACAATGATGAGCACGCCCACGCCGGTGGCCAGGTAGCGGTGGATCATCTCCACCCAGGCCTTGCCATGCGTGACGGGGCCTGTGGGCATGGCCTCTTGCGCGGCCGCAATTTCTGCACGCGCGCCCATAGGGCTGGCGTTGCCGTAGCAGCCGGGCCAGTCGGGGCAGCCCAGGCCCGAATCGGTGAGACGGGTGAAGGCGCCAAACAGCACCAGGTCAAAGGTCAGAAACAAGGTCAGCACCGTGAGCGCCTGCAGGCGCCGCATGGGAGAGCTGCGACGGTTGCGCACCCACACCCAGGCCAGCGGCCCCAATGCAATCAGCAGGCCCAGGAGCATCAGCTCCAGCACCGGCGCCAGGTCGTACAGAGGCTGGATATCGCTCATGGCTGGCCCGGCCGCCCGGCGTCGTCCCAGGACGAGGAGGCGCGCAGCAGGCGCTCCAGGTCCCGCTTGGCCTTGGCGGCGCCGCTGGCATCCATGGCAGCAGGGAAGCGCATCATCCAGTTGCCCATGGGGTCCACCACATACAGGTGATCCGCCTGCTGCTGGCCCGCCGCCGGTGCGAGCCAGGCGTTGAGTGCAGCAGCATCCACGCGCAGCACCGTGGCTTTTTGCAGGGCGGGTGCCAGCGCGTCGGGGATGGCGGCGTTGTCGTTGACGAGCCAGACCCAGTCCAGGCGGTCTTTTTCCTTGCCCAGGCTTTCGCGCAGTTGCCGCTGCAGATACAGGTGGTTCTGGCAGACCGCATCACAGGCGCCACCGGCCACGCTCACCAGCAGCCACTGTCCCTTGAGCGAGGCCAGGGGCACCGGGGCACCATCCGGCGTAGCAACGGTGAGCGCAGGCAGGGTGCGCTGGGGATCGATCAGCTCTCCATAGTTGCGGCGGCCTTCAGGGCGGATCACGTAGTAGGTGAAGTACGAGGCGATCACCGGTGCCGCGCAGATCGCCAACACGCCCAGCATCTTCCAGCGACCATGGCGGGTGCGCTGCGCGCTGGCCACGGCATCTCCGGCCTCGGGCAAGGTGTGCACGGTCAGTCCGAGCGGGTGCTCGGCGTGGACTTCAGGGGGCAGGCTGGCTGCGCGGGCGAATGAACCGTCGGACGATTTGGAACCAGACATAAAGAAGTGCCATCAGGCCGCAGAGCCCGAACCATTGAAATGCGTAACCGTAGTGTTTATCGACGCCTGCGCCCACCACGGGCCAGTCGCGTTGCAGGCCGTCGCCCGCACCCACCGCCTCGCCCGTCTGCACCACGGTGAGCGGGGCGAGCGCCAGGCCGGTTTCGGTGCGAAACGCGGCCAGGTCGAGATTTTGCCGGATGCGGGAAGACCCCTCGGCGCCATGGCCGCCAGCACTGCTTTCGCCGCCGCCAAACTCATACAGCCGCGAGGGCGCGGCGGCCACGCGTCCCACCACGCGCACCACCACATCCTGCGGGGTTTGCACCTGGGGCAGCTGGGTGCGATCCTGAAAATTGCGCGGCACCCAGCCCCGCTGCACCAGCACCCCCCCCGAAGGTGTGCCCACCAACTGCAGCGGCGTCAGCACAAAAAACCCGGGGCGGCCATTCATCTGGCGGTTGTCGAGGTACACGGTGTGCTCGGGCAACCAGCGCCCCTCCAGCATCACCGCGCGGTGCACAAGGGTTTCGGCCTCTGCAGCTGCCATGGCGGGTTTCGACAGCAGCACACGGCCATCCATCGCCGGCATGCGGCCACGCGCGTCCAGCATGGCCTGCAGGGCCTCTTTCTGCGCTGCACGCGACAGCTGCCAGCGCCCCAGCGACGCGGTAACCAGCATGCCCGCCACTGCGGCCAGCGTGATGAGCCAGAAGCGCAGACCCAGGGGGCGGCGAACAGTGGTCACGGGATAATGTGCTCCATGAAATACCTCGTAGTGCTGGCGTTCATCGCCATTTTGGCCAGCCTCGCCTCGGCCTTGTTCTTCATGATGCGCAGAGGCCGGGGCAGCCAGGACGACAAGCGCAGAGGCAACCACATGGCCAAGGCACTGGCAGTGCGGGTGGGGTTGTCCATTGTGCTGTTTGTGTGCATTCTGATTGCCTGGCAGCTGGGCTACATACAGCCCACCGGCCTGCCCGCAACCCGCTGACAGAGCCTGTTCCAGCAAGGGTCCTCGCCAGCCACAGGGGCAAAGATCCAGCCTTCTTGCTGCCCTCCCCTCCAACAAAAAAAGCGCCGCGAGGCGCTTTTTTGTGGGTGCCGTGGGATGCTTACATCCAGTACACCAGGACGTACAGGCCGAGCCACACCACGTCCACAAAGTGCCAGTACCAGGCTGCACCTTCAAAGCCGAAATGCTTGTCGGCGGTGAAGTGGCCCTTTTGCAGGCGCAGCGTGATCACCAGCAGCATCAGCATGCCCAGGAACACGTGGAAGCCGTGGAAACCGGTCAGCATGAAGAAGGTGGAGCCGAACACACCCGAATTGAGCTTGAGGTTCAAGTCGGTGTACAGGTGGTAGTACTCGTAGCCTTGCACCAGCAAGAAGACAAAACCCAGCAGCACCGTGGCCCACATGAAAGCAATCGTCTTGCCGCGATGGTTTTCACGCAGTGCGTGGTGGGCAATGGTCAGTGTCACGCCCGAGGTCAGCAGCAGCGCGGTGTTGATGGTGGGCAGCCAGAAGGGGCCGACCGTCTGGAAGGGCTCGACGATGCCAGCTGGCGAGGCCGTCATACCGGCCGCCACGCTGGGCCACACCGCCTTGAAATCAGGCCAAAGCAGTGCGTTGTCGAGGCTGCCCAGTGCAGGCACCGAGTGTGCGCGCGCCCACCACAGAGCCGTGAAGAACGCGCCGAAGAACATCACTTCCGAGAAGATGAACCAGCTCATGCTCCAGCGGTACGAGAGGTCGATCTTGTGGCCGTACAGGCCCCCTTCGCTTTCGCGCACCGCGTCACCGAACCACTGGTACAGCGTGAACAGCCACCACACCAGGCCCAGGGCCAGGGAATACTTGCCCCAGTCATGGCCGTTGATCCACTGGCCTGCGCCGAGGATGACAAAGAACAGGCCTGCAGCCGCCATCACCGGGTGGCGCGACTCGGCAGGCACATAGTAGTACGGGGTTCCGCCGTGGGTTGATGCACTCATTTCAGCTCCTGAATCTCAGATCTTTGTTTTCAGTCTTGTTGTCGATACGGGTCCAACAACCCGTTCACACTACCCAATTCACCAAGGCCATCAGCCCCATCACCAGCAAAAAAACCGCGACCAGTCCCACCACAATGATGTGCAACGGGTTGAGTTTTTCGACATCCTGCTGGTACTCGCTGCCCTTGCGCAGGCCAACGAGCGACCAGGCCACCGCGCGCACCGTGCGCAGCAGCGAGCCCTTGCGCCCGAGCGGCTTCACGGCGGATGGATCGAGGGGCGCATTCATGAGCCCACCCCCGTCACCAACACGCTGGGGGTGGACAGGGCGCCACCCACTGCCGCAGTGGACTCTGGTGCGGCTGGCGTCTTGCCACCCACTTCGAAGAACGTGTAGGACAGCGTGATGGTGGTCACATCCTTGGACAGGCGCGGATCGATCACGAAGGCCACGGGCCACTCCTTCTTTTCACCGGGCTCCAGCACATACTGGTTGAAGCAGAAACACTCCAGCTTGTTGAAGTGGGCTGCCGCCTGGCGCGGGGCATAGCTCGGAATGGCCTGTGCGGCCATGCGGCGGTTCTGCACGTTCTGGAATTCGTACATCACCGTAGTCAGCTCGCCAGGGTGCACCTGCACCGAACGCTGGGCGGGCTTGAAGTCCCAGGGGCCGCGCGCGTTGGCGTCGAACTCCACGGTGATGGTGCGGCTCTTGTCTACCTGCGTATTCGCTGGCAGCTTCACGTCCTTGCCTGCCACGCCGTTGCCCGGCACCTGGCGCTCGGACAGCGACAGGATGTTGATGCCCGTCATCTCGCAGATGTGCTTGTAGATCGGGATCAGCACGTAGCCGAAGGCGAACATACCAGCCGCAATCACGACCAGCTTGCCGACCATCTTGGCGTTTTCGCGGCGCAGGCTCATGGCAGGTGGGGCCTCAGCTCAACGGGAGAGGAAGAACACCTTGGCCATGAACCCGACGAAGAACACCACCGCAATGGACGCCAGGATCAGCGCCATCCGCAGGTTGCTCTTTTTCTGCTCGGGTGTCATGGGCATGGTCCTCAACCGATCACACGGGTGGCCGTGGCGTCCAGCTTGGGTGGGTTCTCAAAGGTGTGGAAAGGCGCAGGGGATGGGACTTCCCATTCCAGGCCCTCGGCACCATCCCAAGGCTTGGCAGCGGCCTTTTCACCCTTGCCACGCATGGCGGGCACGATGACGGCCAGGAAGAAGTACACCTGCATCAGACCGAAGCCGAATGCGCCCACGGAAGCAATCGCATTGAAATCAGCGAACTGCATGGGGTAGTCGGCATAGCGGCGGGGCATGCCAGCCAGGCCCAGGAAGTGCATGGGGAAGAACGTGATGTTGAAGGTGATCAGCGAACCCCAGAAGTGGATCTGGCCACGGGCTTCGGAGTACATCACGCCCGTCCACTTGGGCAGCCAGTAGTACACGCCAGCGAACATGGAGAACAGCGAACCAGCCACCAGCACGTAGTGGAAGTGGGCCACCACGTAGTACGTGTCCTGCAGTTGGATGTCGATAGGGGCCATGGCCAGAATCAGGCCGGTGAAACCACCCATGGTGAACACGAAGATGAAGCCCACGGCAAACAGCATGGGTGTCTCAAACGTCATGGAGCCACGCCACATGGTGGCGATCCAGTTGAAGATCTTCACGGCCGTGGGCACGGAGATCAGCATGGTGGCGTACATGAAGAACAGCTGGCCGGTCACGGGCATGCCGGTCGTGAACATGTGGTGGGCCCACACGATGAACGACAGGATGGCGATGGACGAGGTGGCGTACACCATGGAGGCGTAGCCGAACAGCTTCTTGCGGGCGAACGCGGGCACGATCTGGCTGATGATGCCGAAGGCCGGCAAAATCATGATGTACACCTCGGGGTGGCCGAAGAACCAGAAGATGTGCTGGTACATCACGGGGTCGCCGCCGCCAGCGGGGTTGAAGAAGCTGGTGCCGAAGTGGCGATCCGTCAGCGTCATGGTGATCGCGCCAGCCAGCACGGGCATCACGGCAATCAGCAGGTAGGCAGTGATGAGCCAAGTCCAGGCGAACATGGGCATCTTCATCAGCGTCATGCCGGGGGCACGCATGTTGAGGATGGTCACGATGATGTTGATCGAGCCCATGATGGACGAGGCCCCCAGGATGTGCATCGCGAAGATGCCAGCGTCCATGGAGGGGCCCATCTGCAGCGTCAGCGGCGCATACAGCGTCCAGCCGGCGGCGGGGGCGCCACCGGGCATGAAGAACGATGCCACGAGCATGATGGCCGCAGGAATCATCAGCCAGAAGCTGAAGTTGTTCATGCGGGCAAAGGCCATGTCAGATGCGCCGATCTGCAGCGGGATCATCCAGTTCGCAAAGCCCACGAAGGCCGGCATGATGGCGCCGAACACCATGATCAGGCCATGCATGGTGGTGAGCTGGTTGAACAGCTCGGGGTTCACCAGTTGCAGACCGGGCTGGAACAGCTCGGCGCGGATCAGCAGCGCCAGAACGCCGCCCACCATGAGCATGGTGAAGGCGAACAGCAGGTACAGCGTGCCGATGTCTTTGTGGTTGGTGGCGTACACCCAGCGGCGCCAGCCGGTGGGGCCATGATGGCCATGGTCGTCGTGTGCATGGTCGCCCGCGTGACCGTGGTTGTCGAGAACTGCGCTCATGTTGGATTCCTCAATACGTTGGGCGATGATTACTTGCCGCGCTGGGCCACGATTTCAGCAGGCTGCACCAGCTGCCCGGTCTTGTTGGACCAGGAGTTTTTCGTGTAGGTCACCACAGAGGCAATATCGGTATCGCTGAGCTGTGCCCAGGCAGGCATGGCCCCATTGGCAGCGCCCTTGAGCAGGATCTGGATCTGCTTGGCGTGGTCGGCGTCCAGCACCACGGCCGAGGCGTCCAGGGCCTTGATGGGGCCTGCGCCCTTGCCATTGGCCTGGTGGCAGGCGGCGCAGTTCGCGGCATACACCTTCTCGCCACGCTTCATGATGTCGTCCATCGTCCAGACCTTGGTCGGGTCGTCCAGCTTGGCGGCGGCCTTCTTCTTCTGGTCGGCCACCCAGGCGGTGTAGTCTTCGGCAGACACGACCTTCACGTGGATAGGCATGTAGGCGTGTTCCTTGCCGCACAGCTCGGCGCACTGGCCGTAGTAGTCACCGATCTTCTCGGCGCGGAACCAGGTGTCACGCACAAAGCCGGGGATCGCATCCTGCTTGATACCGAAGGCAGGCACCATGAAAGCGTGGATCACGTCATTGGCGGTGGTGATGATGCGGATCTTCTTGCCCACAGGCACCACCATCGGGTTGTCCACCTTGAGCAGGTAGTCGGCGGGCGCGTCTGCCACCTTGCCGCTGTCAGACATCACGCGGTGGCTGCTGTCCAGCGTGGAGATGAACGCCAGGCCTTCGCCTTCGCCGGTGATGTAGTCATAGCCCCACTTCCACTGGTAACCCGTGGTTTTGATGGTGAGGTCGGCGTTGGTGGTGTCCTTCTGCGCCACCAGCACCTTGGTGGCGGGCAGGGCCATCAGGATCACGATGATGAAGGGGATGATGGTCCAGACCACTTCGACGGTGACGGACTCATGGAAGTTGGCCGACTTGGCGCCCTTGGAGCGGCGGTGCTTCCAGATCGAGTAGAACATCACGGAGAACACTGCAACAAAGATCACCGTGCAGATGATCAGCATCATCCAGTGCAGAAAATGCTGCTCTTCAGCAATTTTGGTCACTGGGGGATGCAGGTTCAGCTGGTTGACTGCAGGGCCACCAGGCAGGTCCTGGACGGCATGGGCTGCGGAGCCCACCCATGCACCGGCAATCAGCAGCAGAGAAGCCAGCTTGTTGGAAATGCTCTTCATAGTTCTCACTTACTTCTAAGCCTCAATTTAACCAATCCCTTGCACAAGCCTGCGTGGGGTCAGGCGGCGCGCAAGGCCATGCGGATCTCCGATGCCAGGGCCGGTCGAAGTTCGGGGCGCACGAAGCGCCCCACCTCAACGGATCGACCCTGCGCAGACAGCATGATGAGCGAGTGATCTCCGGTCTTGGGCTCTACACGAACCCGGCTCCGGTCAAACTCTGCGCGCTCCAGCCGGCCTGCCGTCTCCCGTTCCACCACAAGGCGCGAGCCTTGCAGCGAAATCCTCTCGCCATCCGCCGCATGGCGACCGTACATGGCGAATGCAATTCCTACAGCCAAGATTTCGAGCCACGCAAAGGGCATCACCAGGTAGGCGCCGAGCATCCAGAAGCACGTTGCGATCCCCAGGGACACCAGGCACAAGGACAGATACATCCACCCCAACTGTGCCGGCGTGACCGAGCAATTCCGGGCCAAGCGCCAGTCAATGCGCTGACCCGACACCGTGGCAAAACGTAAAACCAAGCCCGTCACAGGTCGTGCCCACAAGGCTGCTGGCGCACCGTTTGTGGAGCCTCAGGCACCACAGGCGCAGCCCGCAAATTTGCGCGGGAAGATGCCCGAAATCTCAATAACCCTGAATTGTAGCGTGCCTTGTTCCAAGTCATTGACACGGAGTTACAGGTTAGTTTTCTTTGCCGCCCTTGCGCAACATCAAGCGCATGTCCTGCAGCGAAACCGTGCTGCTGGAGTCCATGCGCACCCTTGGTGCGGGCTTGAAAGCGTGGCCATAAATGATTTCAAAAGTCAGTGCCAACTGACCTCCCTGCTGCGGATCAGCAAGCCGCTCGGCCAGCACGGCATAGAGCTTGTCGCGCCAGCGCCGTCCGCGCAATGAGGGAAAGCGATCAGGGTGCAGATTGCAGCCCAGCTCACGCAGCTCCTGCACCAGCCGCTCGGGCGTGGCAAAGGTGAGCGTGATGCGCTCCATGTCCATCACCGGCTCGGCAAAACCGGCGTGCACCAGCATGTCGCCCCAATCGTGCATGTCGGTAAACGCATGGCCCGCCGGAGGCCAGCCCAGGGCCGCATACACCCCGTGCAGCTCCCGCAAGGTGTCGGGCCCCAGGCACGAGAACATCAGGTAGCCATCCACCGCCAGCGCGCGGTGCCACTGCGCGATCAGGGCCTGCGGGTCTGCGGCCGTGTGCAATGCCATGTTGGCCCAGAGCATCTGCACACTGGCATCGCCGGGCCGGCCCCACTGCGGGCTGGCGGCGCTCCAGCGCGAAAGGCTCCACCAGGGCTTGGCCAACGCCTGCCGCACCACCGGCTCGCAGTGCGCGGCAGACTCAAACACTTGGCAACGGGCCTCGGGATACCGGGCACTCACCAGCGCATGGGCCTGCAGGCCGCCGCGCAAGGCATCCCAATGGCACCAGGACGCAGGCGCCTGGCGAATCCATTGCAGGCGGTCCTCCATGCGGCAGGCCACCTCTTCATGGAGCCACGGGGACAAGGCAGGTGCAGCGGCCTGCCAGCGGGCAGCAGCAATGGGATCGATGGTGGGGGGGCGCTCGGAGGACATGGCAGTTCACAGGGACGCGCGAGTATATTGATTCATGCTTTTTCAAGGACTGTCAGGGCTTTCACGCCACTTGCGGGGCCTGGCCGACCGCGTGCCCAGTCAGTGCGCCGCTTGCCATGCCTGGCCGTCGCAGCGCATCTGCAACGCCTGCGTGGCCCGGTTCGCCCAACCCGCCAGCCGCTGCCAGCGCTGCGCATTGCGGGTGCCCACAGGGGTGGCCGTGTGCGGCACCTGCCTGCAGCACCCGCCAGCCTTTGATGCCTGCCTGGCCGCCGTGGACTATGCCTACCCCTGGTCTGCCGCGCTGGCGGACTTCAAGTTCCGGGCGGACCCCGGCTGGGCCCGCACGCTGGCCACCCTGCTGCGCAGCGCGCCGTGGGTGGAGCCCGCAGTCGATGCGGCAGATTGGGTGCTGCCCGTACCGCTGTCTACCGAACGCCTGCGCGAACGCGGTTTCAACCAGTCGGCCCTGCTAGCGCAGCACCTGGCGGGCGCCAAGGCCGATGTGCACAGCCTGCTGCGCCTGCATGCCACCGAGGCCCAAAGTGGCCTGCCACGCGCCCAGCGGCTGCGCAACCTGAAAGGTGCATTTGCCGTGGAACCCGCACGTGCCGCCGCCCTGCGAGGGCAGCGCGTGGTGCTGCTGGACGACGTGATGACCACGGGCGCCACCGTGCATGCCGCCACGCTGGCCCTGCGCGAGGCCGGGGTGGCGCATGTGGCGGCGGTGGTATTGGCACGCACCGCACTGGAATAGACAGGCCGCCGCACGCGCTGCGCGTTGCCCCAGCGCCTGCCAGGCGGGATACTTTTGATTACGAGCGGTTGCTCAACTCACATCCGGGGCGAAGACAATAGCGGGCATGTTCCACATCGTCCTCGTCGAGCCCGAAATCCCGCCCAACACCGGCAACATCATTCGCCTGGCGGCCAACACGGGTTGCACGCTGCACCTGATCGAGCCCCTGGGGTTCTCGATGGAGGACCGGCTGATGCGCCGCGCGGGGCTGGACTACCACGAATACACCCGGGTGCTGCGCCACAGCGGCTGGACGGCCTTTTTGCGCGACGCGCAACCCGACCCCACGCGCATGTTCGCCATGACCACACACGCCTCGCAGCCGGTGTTTTCCACCTGCTTCCTGCCGGGCGACTGGTTGGTGTTTGGTGCCGAAACCCGGGGGCTGCCCGCCGAATTGCGTGAGAGCTTTCCCCCCGCCCAGCGCCTGCGCCTGCCCATGGTGGCAGGCCAGCGCAGCCTCAACCTGTCGAACGCCGTGGCGGTGACGGTGTTCGAGGCCTGGCGCCAGAACAGTTTTGCCATGCCCGACGGCCAGATCACCGTCGAGCCCGAGGGCACGATCATCAGCGGGTTCGCGCAGCTCAACTGAGCGAGCCGCGCTTTTCCGCCATCGCCAGCGGCACCTGTTCAGTCAAGAAGTCCAGAAACACCCGCGTGCGCGCTGGCAGCATGCGGCCCGAAGGCAGCGCTGCATAAATGGTGTAGCGCGAAAAAATCCAGTCCGGCAGGATATGCACCAGCTCACCCCGGGCCAGGTGCTCCTCGGCCAGCAAGCGCGAGGTGACAGCCACACCCGCCCCGTCCACGGCGGCGCGCATCAGCAGCTCGGTGCTCACCGACTGCAGCACGGCAGGCGCTTCCACCTCCTCGTCGGGCACATCGGCCCGCAGCGACTGCAGGCGCAGCTTGCGGCCCGGGCCCATCTGCGCACGCACGGGCGCGCTGGAGTCCCGCAGATAGTCGTGGTTCACCAGGTCCTGCGGCTCACGCGGAATGCCCCGGCGCTTCAAGTAGTCGGGCGACGCCACCACGATGGCCTCGCCCTGCACCAGCGAGCGCGCGACGATGTTGGCGTCAAAGTCCTCGCCCGCCACCATGATGGTCACATCGAACTCGTCCACGCGGCTGGAGGCATAGGCGTCCATGCTGATGTCCAGCATGAGCTTGGGGTGGCGGGCATGCCACAGCGCCACCATGGGCGCGAGGAAGTTGGTGGCCAGCACAGGCGCCGCCACGATGCGGATGGTGCCGCGCAGGTCGCGCGTGCTCGCGGCAGCCGCCGCCTCGGCGTCGTCGATCTCGTGCAGGATGGCGCGCACCCGCTGCAGGTACGACTCCCCCGCATCGGTGAGCGCCAGCTTGCGGGTGGTGCGCTGCAGCAGCCGCGTGCCCAGGTGCTGCTCCAGCTCGGCCACCATGCGGGTGACCACTGGGGGCGACATGTCCATGGCACGGGCGGCGGCGGCAAAGCCGCCCTCTTCCACCACGCGCTCGAAAATTTTCATGGCTTGCAGGCGGTCCATGGCTCAGACCTCCTGCCCAAAAACACGAGCATCTAACGAGAACACAGTCCGTGGAACACGCGGGATCCAGGCCAGCGACCGCCGCGCAAGGGCCGCCCACGCTGCGCAGCGGCGCTTCACTTGCGTGCGCTGGCGGTGTCTCCCCTCCCGAATGGCGCAGCCATCCGAGAGAAGGGGGAAGCGGCGCAGCCGCTCAGGGGGTTGTCCTGCTACGCCGGGGCGCCGAAGTTGCGCGCCAAAGACTCGGCCACGCACACCGGCTTGTCGCTGCCCTCGCGCTCCACGGTCACCAGCCAGGTCATCTGCATGCCATCGGGTGCCACGGGCTCTGCAGCCTGCAAGGTGAGGCGTGCGCGCAGGCGGCCGCCCACCGGCACCGGTGCCGTGAAGCGCACCTTGTTCAGCCCGTAGTTCACGCCCATGCGCGCCCCCTCGATGGTCAGGCCCGCCTCGAAGAACTGCGGAATCAGCGACAGCGTGAGAAACCCGTGCGCAATCGGCGCGCCAAACGGCCCGGCCTTGGCCCGCTCGGGGTCCACATGGATCCACTGGTGGTCGCCCGTGGCCTGGGCAAACAGGTTGACCTGTTCCTGCGTAATGGTGATCCAGTCGGTCACGGCGACCTCCTGGCCCACGCAGGCGCTGACTTCGGAATAAGAGCGGAAGATTTTCATCGTCGCAATGTAGCCCCGCGCCTAGGCGCGCCTTGTCTGCCGGGTGACAGGTGTTTTCCCGGGGGGCTGGTGGTGGGTTGCGCTTCACGCTGTCCTTCAAGAATTGAGCCATGCACAGATGCCCTGCCATTGCTCCAGATCACGCGCCACGCGGCCAGGGGCCACATCAAACAGCGTGAGGCCGTGGGCCGCCAGGTGCACATAGTTCTGCGTGTCGCGCAGGTAGCCCAGCACGGGAAATCCGAGGCTGTCCACAAAGTGGTGCAACTGCTCGGCCGCCTTGGTGCGCGCATCCACGCGCATGCCCACGATGCCTATCTGCACGCCCTCGGCGCGGCGGTGCTCGGCCAGTTGATCCAGAAAACTGCGTGTGGCGAAGATGTCGAACACGCTGGGCTGCAGCGGCACGATGATCTTGTCGGCCAGCTTGAGCACATCGTTCAGGCGCCAGCCGTGCAGCCCGGCGGGCGTGTCGAGCACCGCATGCGTCGTGCCCTTGGGCGGGCGGCTGATCACGTCCGAGCTGGTCTCCCAGCTGCCAATCGCGCGCGCGGCCGGAGGGCGCAGGCCCAGCCAGAGCCGGGCGGATTCCTGCCGGTCGGTGTCGCCCAGGATCACGGGATGCCCCTGGCTGGCAAAGTAGCCCGCGATGTTGGTGGACAGCGTGGACTTGCCCACGCCGCCCTTCGGGTTGGCGACAACAACTACTGGCATGACAAGCTCCTTGGAATCTGCAGGTCCATGAAAAATACAAGCCAAATCAGCCCTCTGCGCCTGATAGGCAAGCGCCTAAAGCTATCAAATCAAGAGCATAAAGACATCGCCGCACGCTAGCAACACGCCCTCAGGCGTGCTGGCCACCGCGCTTGACGAAGAACAGCCCCGCCCCCACCGCCATCAGCAAGCCGCCAAACACGCGGTTCTGCGCCCGCACGGCGCGGGCGCTGCGCATCAGGCGGCGCAGCGCGCTCGCCCCAAAAGCGTAGCCGTGCATCACCACCACGTCCACCGTCACCGTGGTGGCGGCCATCACCAGCAGCTGCGTCCACAACGGGCGCGTGTCGGTCATGAACTGGGGCAACACAGCCACCATGAAGATGATGCCCTTGGGGTTGGTGGCGTTGGTCAGGAAGCCGGTGAGGCAGCGCTTTTGCCAGGTGCCAGCGGCCTCGTGCGCATCGCCCTGCGCGATGGGCGCATCGCCCGCGCGCCATTGGTTGAAACCCACGTAGATCAGATAGCAGGCACCCAGCACCTTGACCACGCTGAACGCCACCTCGGACGCCAGCAGCAGCGAGCCCACGCCCGCCCCGGCAATCAGCAGGATCAGCAACAGGCCCAGTTGCAGGCCCAGAATGGTGGCGCCGGTCTTGCGCACGCCAAACGACAGGCCATGGCTCATCGACAACACGGCCCCCGAACCCGGCGACACCGCTATCAGGCACGATGCCGCAAAAAAAGCCAGCCAAGTCTGCAAGTCCATGAGTCAACAAGCCCGTGTGCGAAGAAGGGCCCGCATCTTAACAACGCCACCACAGGTCAACCATGGTTTTTTGCATAAAAATGGCCTCTTCTGCGCGACCCTATTGCCTCACAAGCTATCAAAAGTGAAGCGCAAGAATCCCATCCCCCTCGCACCCGCCCCAAGGGATCCTCTACACGAATCGAGCGGCAAGTGGGCGCTGCGGATCGGGATGGGCTGCAAGGCGCAAAACGCAGCAATAGCCGTAGCTATTGCGAGTATTTGCAACGCCGCAGACCGCCCGAGACCGCAGATGCACACGGCGCGGTGATTTGTGCAGAGGATCCCAACCGCTGCGGCAATGCCAGAATCCTGACAACCCCACGCCCGCCCGCACCCTGCGGCGCCTGCCCCACGCCACCGCCTGCATTGCCCTCTGCCTATCTATGGAACACGCCCCCACCTGGCTCACCTACGGTTTCCTGTACCTCACCGCCGCCGTGCTGGCCGTGCCCATTGCCAAGGCGATGGGCCTCGGCGCCATCATTGGCTACCTGGCAGCGGGCATCGCCATCGGGCCCTGGGGCCTGGGGCTGGTGAGCAACGTGCAGGACATCCTGCACTTTGCCGAATTCGGCGTGGTGCTGATGCTCTTTCTGGTCGGGCTGGAGCTGCAACCCAGCCGCCTGTGGGCCCTGCGCCGCCCCATTTTTGGCACCGGCACCGCCCAGGTGCTGGGCTGCGCCGCCGTGCTGTTTGCGCTGGGCGCGCTGGCCGGCCTGCCCTGGCGCGTGAGTCTGGTGGGTGCGCTGGGACTGGCGCTGTCGTCCACCGCCATTGCGTTGCAGTCGCTGGCCGAACGCAATCTCATGCGCACCCAGAGCGGGCAGGCGGGCTTCTCCATCCTGCTGTTCCAGGATGTGGCGGCCATCCCCATTCTGGCCCTGCTGCCCGTGCTGGGCGCAGCCGCGGGTGAAGGTGCTGGCCACACACCGGGCGAGATGGTGCTGGAGGTGCTCAAAATCGTCGGCGTGATCGCGGCCATCATCCTGGGCGGGCGCCTGCTGCTGCGCCCCGTGCTGCGCTGGATCGCCAAGAGCAAAACCCCCGAAATCTTCACCGCCGCCGCGCTGCTGCTGGTGGTGGGCATTGCCTACCTGATGGTGCTGGTGGGCCTGTCAATGGCGCTGGGCGCCTTCCTCGCCGGCGTGCTGCTGGCCGACAGCGAATACCGGCGCGAGCTGGAGGCCGACATCGAGCCCTTCAAGGGCCTGCTGCTCGGGCTGTTCTTCATCGCCGTGGGCATGAGCATTGACTTCGGTGTCATCTTGCGCTCGCCCGGCCTCATGGCCGCCATCCTGGTCGGCTTTCTGGCGGCCAAGGCGGTGGTCATCTACGCACTGGCCAAGGTGGTCGAGATTCCCTACCAGGAGCGCCCCGTCTTCACCCTGCTGCTGGCGCAGGGCGGCGAGTTCGCGTTTGTGGTGTTCCAGGCCGCCGCCGGCGCCAACGTGTTCCCGGCCGAGACTGCCTCGCTGCTCATCGGTGCCGTGGCGCTGTCGATGCTCATCAGCCCCCTTCTGCTGGTGGTGCTGGACCGCGTGCTGCTGCGCCGCTATGCCCAGCTCAAGACCGCCAAGCCCCAGGCCGAGGAAATCTCCGAGCCGCAGGAGGCGCCCATCATCATCGCGGGCTTCGGCCGCTACGGGCAGATCGTCTCGCGCGTGCTGCTGGCCCAGGGCATCCCCACCACCGTGCTCGACCACAGTGTGGACATGCTGGAAGTGGCCCGCACCTTTGGCTACCGCGTGTTCTACGGCGACGCCACACGGCTCGACCTGCTGCGCATCGCCGGAGCCGAACACGCGCGCATCCTGGTGGTGGCCGTGGACGATGCCGAGCAGTCCCTGCAGATCGCCAAGCTGGCGCGTGAGCACTTCCCGCACCTGCAAATCGTGGCCCGCGCCCGCGATGTGACGCATTGGAACAAGCTGCGCGACCTGGGCGTGACCCTGGTGCAGCGCGAACTGTTCGAGTCCAGCCTGCAAAGCGCCCACACCGTGCTGGAGCTGATGGGCCTGCCCCCCGCGCAAGCCACCGCCATCACCCAGCGCTTTCGCACCCACAACATCGCACTGGCCGACCGCATGTACCCGCACCACAAGGACCGCGCCAAGTTCATCGCCGTGGCGCGAGAAGGCCGCGACCAGTTTGCGGAGCAGATGGCGCGGGAGCGGCAGGAGAGTGCGGCGCTGAACGCCACGGGGGCGGAGTACCCGGGGTATGGCGGGGTGGGGGGTGCCGAAGACGGGGATGGGGCTGCCCCTATCCAAAAATTGGATAAAAAATAGGCTTTCCCCGCTCGACCACTATGCCTTTTTAGCTATTCATTTGATAGCAAAATGATTTCATGCGGTGTGGAGGACTTCAGACAGCGCATCTGCAGGGGTGGCCAGTTCTACAAAGTGGCGCGCAAACCGCTTTCGCGCCAGTGACAAATGGCTTTTGCGCCACTTATGTGGCGCGATTTCTTCTCGCAACATACAAACTAACGCATCGGTACTGGCCGACGGGCATCCAGCACACCACGCCTACGCCACCATCAGCGAGGCACACAACCAGCACAGCGCAAACCACACCAAGGCAACAGGCAGGGCGCACACGATGCGCAGCCACGAAAACCCTTTGTCCATATCCGCCCGCCGCTGTGCCATAGCCTGGAGCCAGGCCGATCCCGCTTCACCCAGCAGATACAGCGGCGGCCCCACGGTAAGCAGAAGTGCCCATCGCGCTCGGGAGCGCGGTAAGTCCGGCCACATTTGCACCAGCAGCAAACCGCACACCACCAGCCAGGCCAGCGCAATCGGCACGAGCCAGCGGGCCCAGGCGGCCGGAGGCGTTCGCTCGCCGCTCATCGGGGCAAGCTCCTGGCTCGCTGGGCGGTCCATGCCCTACCCAGCTCACCCAGGGCTATCGGGCAGTGTGTTTTTGAAAGTGTTTCCACGGTTTTCCATTCAAAAGGATCTCCGCCACCAGCCAGGCAGCCAGCGATGCGCTCACCAGACTGCCCATGCTGGCGTTGAAGCCCACCGCTACAGCCGCCCACCACCCCAGCAAAGCGCACAGTGCCACCAGCAACACACACCAGGCGCACAACGACGCTGCAGACCGTGGCGGATGGTCCGCCAACCAGCCCGCCACATACGGAGCCGCCAGCAGGACCAGGGCAACAGCCATACACAGCACCAAGAGGGCGTACGGGTGTGCAATTTTCATTGGGTGGGCTCCTATCAGGCGTTGAGCGGACCGGCTGGCAAGGCCGCGCTCCGGCTTTCCAAGCGGCATGACGCCACGGTGGGTTGGTGCGCCATCAGCGCAATGAAATTTAAGCCGATTGCACCGCATGCGGCCCGTTGTTGGCAACTTCCCTATCGATGCCTGTCCCGCAACGCCGTGCTGGCCGTCCGGTCGCAGCACTAGGCACTGCGGCTCCTCACACGCCAGTCACACCATTGCAAATTTCAAACGATAACCATTCGCATTACAATTCACAACATCCCGCCAGCCAACGTCCCCTGTCACGTGAGCCAGCGCCCCCAGCGTTTGTTGTCCGCTCAATTTCATCGGGACCCCCATGCCTTCTCAGCCCCTGCGCTCCGCGCACGCCGCGCGCTTGCCATCCGTCCGCGCGGCCCGCCTCTTCACCCTGACCCCGCTGGCTCTGTGCCTCGCCCAAGCTGCCATCGCACAACAGGCCAGCACACCGGCAGCAGACGCAGCAACGGCCGCCCCCCAGCTCCAGGAAGTCCGCATCAACGCCAGCACCGAAAAAGACATGGGCTTTGCGCCCGTGGAGGCACAGACCGCCAGCAAGGCGCCCATGCGGCGGTTGGAAACCCCACAGTCCGTCAGCGTGGTCACGCGCGAGCAGATGGAATCCCGGCAGATCACCAACGTGCAGCAAGCGCTGCAGACCGTGGCGGGCGTGAGCCCGGTCAACTTTGGGCGCCGGGGGTTTGACGATCTGAACATCCGAGGCTTTCGCTCCACCGAATCGATCCTGGTCGATGGCCTGGTGCAGAGCCCGGGCATGTGGGCCAAGCTGCAGCCCTATGGCTACGAGCGGTTTGAGGTGCTCAAGGGCTCGGCCTCGGTGCTCTATGGCCAGGTGCAGCCAGGCGGCATCGTCAATGCGGTGAGCAAGCGGCCCAAGAAGGAGGCGATCAACGAGGTGGGCGTGGAGGTGGGCAGTTTTGACCAGCGCACGCTGCAGGCCGACATCAACCGGCCGCTGTCCGAATCGGGCAAGACGGCGCTACGCATCAATGCGCATGTTTCCAACGTGGACGACCCCTCGCAGTTCGTTTACCGCAAGGACCGCTGGTTTGCGCCGTCGCTCTCCATCGACCTGGGCCCGCAGACCGACCTGGTGCTGTTTGCCACCTACAGCCAGAGCCAGTGGATGCGCCAGCAGGGCATCACGCCCTACGGCACGCTGCTGCCCAACCGCAACGGCACGCTGCCCGTCACGATGTTCACGGGCGACCCAAGTTTTGGCGGGTATGACGTAGAGAGCAAAACCGTGGGCTACACGCTGGAGCACAAGATGTCGGAGGCCATGACCTTCCGCCAGAACGTGCGCTACGAGACCGAGAAGGGCACGGGCAACTTTGTCTCCAACCAGGCGCTGCAGGCCAACCAGCGCCTGCAGAACCGCCAGGCCTCGCGCCAGTACATGGACTACGACCTGCTGGCCACCGACACCTCGCTGCTGTCGCGCTTTGAAGCGCTCGGCGTGAAGCACCAGTTGGTAACCGGCCTCGATGCGCGCAGTGGCACCAGCCTGCTCGCCAGCCGCACCTGCCGCATTGGCGCGCTGGACCTGTTTGCACCCGTGTATGGCATGCAGGCCACCTGCCCCGAGGCGCTGACGCAGGATGCGCCCGCCAAACTCACCGTGGCCGGGCTGTATGCGCAGGACCAGATCAAGTTTGGCCAGGGCTGGACGGCGTTGGTAGGCCTGCGCCGCGACTGGTCCACCACCGATACGAACAACCGCGTGGCCAACACGCAGACGCGCCAGAAGGACAACGCCACCACACTGTCGGCCGGGCTGGTGTACGAGTTCAAGCCCGGCTGGGCCGCGTATGGCAGCTATGGCGAGTCGTTCCTGCCCCAGTCGGGCCTGACGTTTGCAGGATCGAACTTTGTGCCCGAAACCGGCAAGCAGTGGGAGGCGGGCGTGAAGTACGAGTCCCCCAACGGCCAGATCACCGGCGCGCTCGCGGTCTTCGACTTGGTGCGCCAGAACGTAACCACGGCCGACCCGGTGAACACGGGCTTCAGCGTGCAGACCGGCGAGCAGCGCGCACGCGGGCTGGAGCTGGAGCTGGGAGCGGACCTGAAGAACGGCTGGAAGCTGACCAGCGCCTACACCTACACACAGACCAAGGTCACGCGCGACAACAACGCCGCCATCGTGGGCCTGCCACTCAACCTCACGCCGCGCCACACGCTCACGGCCTGGGCCACCTACAAGCTGCCACAGTACCCGCGCGTGACGCTGGGCGTGGGCGGGCGCTATGTGAGCGAGCAGATCGGCTCATACCCGTTCACGCTGCCGTCGTACTTTGTGGCCGATGCGTCCATCAGCTACGTGGGTGAGAACTACCGCGTGACCGCGGGCGTGAAGAACGTGTTCAACAAGGCGTACTACGACGGCGCGATCAACGCCAACGTGGTGTCGCCCTCGCTGCCACGCAACTTCAGCCTGGGCGTGACGTACTTCTTCTGACGCAGCGCTCCACCCCCGCCGCCCGCAAGCCATGACCAGCCAGCGCACGCTCAACCGCCTGTTCACCCTGCACTCCTGGGCGGGCATCGTCACGGGGCTGCTGATGTTCATCGTGTGCTTCTCGGGCGCGGTGGTGGTTTTCAAGAACGAGATCGACCTCTGGGCCAACCCTTCACTGGCAAAGCTGCCACGCTCTGAAAAGCCGGCCTCGCTCGACGCGGTGCTCACGCAGCTGCAGACCCGCTACCCTGGCGCGACGGTGGAGACCATCGCGCTGCCGGATGCCGTCAACCCGAGCTACTTCGCGTTTGTGCGCGAGCGCGGCGCGCCTGCCAACACGCGCACCAAGGTGGCCTTGCGCTCCGACACCGGCACGGTGGTGGGCCCGGTGGACAGCCAGCTCGGCCAGTACCTGCGCATGCTGCATGTGTTCCTGTTCTTTGGGCCGCGCTGGATCGTGGGGTTCCTCGGCGTGGCGATGCTGGTACTGATCGCCACCGGCATCGTCATCCACCGCAAGATCCTGGCCGAGCTGTTCACGCAACGCTGGGGTCGCAGCTTCCGCGTGGTGATGTCAGACCTGCACAAGTCTGCGGGCATCTGGGGGCTGGGCTTTCACATCCTGATCGCCACCACCGGCGCGTGGATGGGCCTGGCGCCGCTGTTCGAGCAGGGCTACAAGTTCGCCACCACCCCCGCCACGTTGACAGCCGACAAGCCCGCGCGCAAGGCCGAGGCCAGCGAGCCCGTGCCCATGCAGTCGCTGGATGCGATGCATGCCACTGCCCAGAAGGCCGTGCCGGGGCTGGAGGCGCGCTACGTATCGCTGCGCCGCTGGGGCACCAGCACAGCGGAAGCCAGCTTCACCGGCAACCTGCAGGGCCACCTGGCCAGCACCCCGCGGGTGGACATCCATGCTGCCACGGGCGTGCCGAAGAAGGTGCACGACCCGCGCACGGCGGGCTTCTGGTCGCTGGTCAACAGCCTGATGGAGCCGCTGCACTTTGGCGACTTTGGCGGGCTGGCGCTCAAGTGGCTGTATTTCTTTCTGGGCATGACGCCCGCGTTCCTGTCCATCTCGGGCACGCTGATCTGGCTGGATGCGCGCCAGCAGCGCAGGCGTGAGGCCGAGGCTGCGCAGGGTGCTGCGGGCGGCATCGCGGCTGCGGGCTGACACCAATGCCAAGCGTCCCCCTTTATAGCTTTCCAGCTTCGCTCCCCATGCAACGTTTATTTCTGGCCCTGCATGCCACCACGCCCGCCGCGCTGATCGTGGCGGTGTTTGTGCACTTGTGGGGGCCTTCGGGCCTGCCCTCGCTGGCGCAGCGGCCCGTGTGGGCGGTGTGGGCCCTCATCGGCGTGTGGCTGCTGCTGTCGGCCCTGGCTGCATGGGCGCTGCGCACGCTGGCGCTGTGGCGCGTGGCGCTGGGCGGCGCGGGCGGGTTGCTGACCCTGGCGGGCACCACGGGCCTCGTGCTGGGCAGCGCGCTGGCGCCTGCCATGTTCGCCAGCCTGGTTGCTGTGGGCCTGGCCTGCGCAGGCATCGCGGCCTTTATCGGGCCCCAGCGGGTGCAGGCGCCCCGGCGCAAGGTGGTGCGCCATGCAGCGGCCACCGCAGGCACCAAAACACATCCCGCCACGAACCGCCGCCGCTGGCATCCGCGCGGCTGGGGCCGTGGTGTGGTGCTGGCCCACGGGCCGTTCTGGCTGAGCGGTGTGCTGGCGGTGGAATCCTTCCGCCTGGCGCACATCGTCGCGACCGAGCCCGCGCGCTCGTCGGGCATGCTGGGCCTGCTGCTCGCGATGCTGGTGGCCCTGCCCGCCGCCACCCTGCGCCACTGGGCGCCCCGCACCTCGGCCGCGCTGTGGCTGCTGGCCGCGCTGGCCTTTGGCGGCCTGGCGGCCAAGGCGGGTCTGTGGCAGTGGGCCGCCGCTGCGGTGCTGTGCATGGCCGCTGCAGGCGCGCCGCTGCTGCGGTGGCAGCACCTGCTGCGTGCCCTGCGGCGGCAACCGGCGCAGCCCCGCAGCCACCACCCTTCGGAGGCCGCATGACCGAGGAACTCATCGGCGCCAGTGCCGCACTGGCATCGCTGGTCGGCCTGAGCCATTGGGCGCGGTCCGTGCCCACCCGCGCCTGGGGCGACGGCACCCCGGACCGCATCCGGGCCTGGGCCATCGCGCTGGGCACGATGGTGCTGCAGGGCGTGGCGGCGGTCACTGCCGCCGGGCCCACTGCGGGGGTGGCCCTGGTCATCGCCGCCTGGATGGCCCTGGGCTGGCTGCTGGTGTTGGCCATGAATCTGTGGCCGCAGGCCGCGCTGCGCTGGGCGCTGCGCCTGGGGGCACTGGGGGGCGCGGGTTGTGTGGTGGCGCTGGGGTGGCTGCTGGTGCGGGGGTAAGCCGGGGGCGCCTTTCTGCGGGTGTACCCAACCTGAGACATGAGAAAAAACAGGCCTTTGCGCCTGATCAGCATACTTTTATAGCTATATTTTTTATAGCAATCGCACACACAACGACTCACCCGGCGCCGCCCGCGCTCCACGGCACAATCGCGCCCATGGACCAGTTGCTCGATGCCCACTGGGTGCACACCCTGCGCTTTCTGTTGGAAGTGGCCGCCACCGTGGCCTTTGCGCTGTCCGGCGTGATCGCCGCCGCGCGCAAGCGGCTCGACGTGGTGGGCGTGTGTGTGGTGGCCTTTGTGGCCGCCTTTGGCGGCGGCACGCTGCGCGACCTGCTGCTGGACCAGCGTCCCTTCTTCTGGGTCCGCCACACGGGTTTTGTCTGGGGCATCCTGGCCCTGTGTGTGGGCGCCATGCTGTTCATGCGCCAGCGCCACTTCAAGCCCACCGAACGCGCCATGCTGCTGCCCGACGCCATCGGCCTGGGCCTGTTTGCCGCCGTGGGTGTGGACATTGCCACCGCCATCGGCATGCCTGCCATCATCAGCGTGATGATGGGCGTGACCACCGGCGTATTTGGCGGCGTGCTGCGCGATGTGCTGTGCAACGAGGTGCCGCAGGCCTTCAGCGACCACCGCCCCTACGCCCTGTGCGCGTTTGCCGGTGGCTGGGCCGACGTGGCCCTGCGCCAGGTCCAGGCGCCCGACTGGGCACCGCTGGTGGTCTGCGTGCTGCTCACGGCCGGGCTGCGCGGACTGGCGCTGTGGCGCAACTGGGAGCTGCCTGCGTGGCGGGTGTGACGGGGGCATCGGGCTCCTGCTGCGCAGGGCTGGCGCGCCTGTGACAGCATCGGGTGCCCGGGGCCCGCACACTGGCTTCCGTCCGACTGCAGGAGACATACCACAATGACCACCGCACCCACTCCCGCCCACCTGCGTGCCACGGCCCTTATCGACAGCGACGCACCTTCCATCCAGGCCTTTGCCGCAGAACACGCGCACGGCGCCACCGACCGCGAACGCGCTGTGGCCCTGTACCTGGCCGTGCGCGACGGATTTCGCTACGACCCCTACCGCATCGACCTCTCGCCCCACGGCATGGCGGCCAGCAGCGTGCTGGCCCAGGGCTACGGCTGGTGCGTGCCCAAGGCCGCGCTGCTGACAGCGGTGTGCCGCGCAGCGGGCATCCCGGCGCGCATGGGTTTTGCCGATGTGCGCAACCACCTCAGCACCGAGCGCATGCGCGAGACGATGAAGACCGACCTGTTCATCTGGCACGGCTACACCGACATCTGGCTCGATGGCGCCTGGCGCAAAGCCACGCCCGCCTTCAACATCGAGCTGTGCGAGCGCTTTGGGCTGCTGCCGCTGGAGTTCGACGGCGAGAACGATTCCATCTACCACCCGTTCGACAAATCCGGCGCGCGCCACATGGAATATGTGCACCAGCGCGGCGCGTTTGACGACATGCCGCTGGCGCAGATCGTGGCGGACTTCCGCACGGTGTACAGCGGCTGGCTGCCCGAGGACGGCGCCACCCACAGCAGCTTGCAGGGCGCCAGCTTTGCGCAGGATGTGGAGAAGGAGGCACGCGCATGAGCAGCCATGCCGAGATCCCGCAGGGCTTTGCGCCGCTGCAGTCCGGCGGCCCGTTCATCCAGCACAACGGCCCGCTCTACTTGCGCCACGAAGGCAGCGTGGTGCAGTTCGGCTTTCGCGTGGAGCGCCGCCATGTGAACCCCATGAACAACCTGCACGGCGGCATGATGGCCAGCTTTTGCGACATGCTGCTGCCGCTGTCGGTGCACCGCAAAAGCGATCAGGTGGCCGACCGTTTTCTGCCCACCATCAGCCTGCAGATCGACTACCTGGCCCCCGCCCCGCTGGGCGCCTGGGTGCAGGGCGAGGCAGAGCCGCTGCGCGTCACGCGCTCGCTGGTGTTTGCGCAAGGCCTGGTCACCGCCGATGGCGTGCCGTGTGCGCGGGTGAGCGGGGTGTTCAAGATCGGGCCTGAGGTGCCACCAGCTACGATGGAGTAGCCTTCCTGGCTTGCAATAATTGGGTGATGGACAACATCACGATCGCGCTTCTGATAGCTGCAGCTTGCGTCTTTGTCGCGACCTCAATGTGGCGCCGCAACAGGAGCGAGAAGTGGAATGCATCGCACAGGTGCTACCAATGTGGCGCGTCGCTGCGCGGGGGTTCAAAGACCGTTCGCCTCCGGATGTCGGAGACGGGCCCGGCCGAGGTAGTCGACTTTTGCCATCGCTGCGCGCGGCATAGGGTCCTGTGGGGTTGGCTTGTGACCATCCTTGTGGCTCTCATTATTGCGCTGGGATGGTACGTGGCCTCTCACTGAAAACGTCCGGCACCCGACACGTGCATGCGGTCGAGCCTACTCCCCCAACACCCCCACCACAAACTCCACAAACCGCGCCAGCTTGGGCAGCTGCCGCCGGTCGGGCGCATACACCAGGTGCACCGGGCGCGGCACAGGCAGGCAGTGCTGCATCACCGGCACCAGCGCTCCGCTGGCCAGATCATCGGCCAGTAGCACCTCGGGCTGCATGATGAGCCCCAGGCCGCGCAGCGCCGCCTGGCGCAGGCCGTCGCCCTGGTTGCACACAAAGCGCGCGTTCTCGGGCCAGAAGAAATCCTCGTTGCCGTCGCGCAGCGTCCATTCCACGCGGCGCTGCCACACCGAGTGGCTCAGGCACTGGTGCCGGGCCAGGTCGGCCGCGCACTCGGGCGTGCCGTGGCGCTGCAGGTAGGCAGGGGCTGCGGCAATCACCATGCGGTAGGGGCGCAGCGGGCGCGCCACCAGGCCTTCATTCACCACCTTGCCAATGCGCACGGCCAGGTCAAAGCCTTCGCCCGCCAGGTCCACCACGCTGTCGGTGAGCTGCAGGTCCACACGCACCTGGTCGTGGCGTTTCAGAAAGTCGGCCACCAGCGGTGCGATCACATGATTGCCCAGCGTGAAGGGTGCGCTCACCCGCAGCAGGCCCTGCGGCACGGCGCGGCTGCGCTCCACGGCCGATTCGGCCCATCGCACCTGCTCCAGCACGCGTTTGCTGTCTTCGTAGAACGCAGCGCCCACCTCGGTCAGGCTGTTCTGGCGCGTGCTGCGCTGGAACAGGCGCGCGCCCAGGTGGGCTTCGAGCTGCTGGATGTGCTTGCCCACCATCACCGCCGATATCTGCAACTGGCGCGCTGCGGCGGCAAAGCTGCCCGCCTCGACCACGGCCACCATGACTTCCATGTTGCGCAGCTTGTCCATGGACATTCCTAATCAATAGTTAGTTCAAGCATAACTTACAAGCACTTTATGCATTGATTGATTAGCAAAAGAATCGGGTTGTCAGTTCCTCATCAACCCTTTTTGACACCCAAGGAAATCACCATGTCCAAGATTCTTCTCATCGGCGCCAGCGGCACCATCGGCCAGGCCGTGCTGGCCAACCTGGGCGCACGCCACGACGTGATCACCGTGGGCCGCAGCAGCGGCATGTACCGCGCGGACTTCTCGCAGCCGGGTGCGGTCGCCCAACTGTTCGAGGCCGTGGGCAAGGTGGATGCCATCGTGAGCACGGCGGGCAACCTGCACTTTGGCCCACTGGCGGAAATGACGGCCGCGCAGTTCAACATCGGCCTGCAAGACAAGCTGCTGGGCCAAGTTCAGCTGGCACTGGTGGGCCAGAAATACCTGAACGATGGCGGCTCCATCACGCTCACGGCGGGCATCCTGTCGGTCGAGCCCATCCGCAACGGCGCCAGCGCCACGGCGGTGAACGCGGCCATCGAAGGCTTTGTGGCCGCCGCAGCCATCGAGCTGCCGCGCAGCCTGCGCATCAACGCCATCAGCCCCACGGTGCTGGCCGAGTCGATGGGCAGCTACGGGCCGTTCTTCCCGGGGTTCGAGCCAGTGCCCGCTGCGCGCGTGGCGCTGGCCTACCAGCGCAGCGTGGAAGGTGCGCAGACGGGGCGTGTGTACCGGGTGCAGTAAGCCCGGCTGCCTGGTATAAAACAAAAATAGCTGCTACCGCCTGTAGTACATGCGGTAGCAGCTATCAATTTGGTAGCTACGAAGAATCTCGGCTTTGCTTAGTCCAGGCTCGCCCCAGATTCCTTCACGACCTTGCCCCACTTCACCGACTCGGCCTGGATGAAGGCAGCAAACTGCTCGGGCGTTTCGCTGTACGTCTCGGCGCCTTGCTCGTTGATCTTCTTCTTCACCTCGGCCTGGTTCAGCACCTTGACCAATGCAGTGTTGAGCTTGGCCAGCACCGGCGCAGACGTGCCCGCGGGCGCAAACATGCCGAACCACGAGGTGGCTTCATAGCCGGGCACGCCGGCTTCGGCGATGGTCGGCACGTTGGGCAGCTCGGGCGAGCGCTTGGCGGTGGTCACGGCAATGGGCACCAGCTTGCCGCTGCGCACATGCTGGATGGCCGAGGGCATGTTGTCGAACATGATGCCGATCTGGTTGCCCAGCAGGTCGGTGACGGCCGGGGCGCTGCCCTTGTAGGGCACATGCACCATGTCCACCTTGGCGAGGCTCTTGAACAGCTCGCCCGACAGGTGGATGGAGCTGCCGTTGCCCGACGAGCCAAAGTTGACCTTGCCGGGGTTGGCCTTGGCATAGGCGATCAGTTCCTTCACCGTCTTGTAGGGCTGTGCCGGGTTGGCCACCAGCAGGTTGGGCACATTGGCCACGCGCGTCAGCGGCGCAAAGTCCTTGATGGGGTCGAACGGCATCTTCTTGTACAGGCTGGCGTTGATGGCGTGGGTGCCCACCGTGCCCATGAACAGGGTGTAGCCATCTGCCGGTGCTTTGGCCGCCATGGCGCCGCCGATGTTGCCGCCCGCGCCCGCGCGGTTGTCCACGATGACCGACTGGCCCAGCTCGGTGGTCAGTGCCTGGCCGATGATGCGGGCCAGGATGTCGGTGGTGCCGCCTGCGGCGAAGGGCACGACGATGGTGACTGGCTTGCTCGGGTAGGCCTGCGCCAGTGCAGCGCTGCTGCCCAGCAGGCCGATGCCAGCGAGGGCGGTGACTGCAGCGGCCGACAGCGCCAAGCGGCGGGTGGTGTGAATGGAACGGGTCATGGTTTGTCTCCTTCAAGAAGGTGGATGAAAGGGGTCTCACGGACGCGACATCCGGCCGCGCCGTGGCCTCAACCGGGCGCCGAGGCCTCCGGGCGAGAACAGGGGTGCGCCCCTTGCAGGGCGGCAGGGAAGATCAGTTCAGGTTGCTAAACAGGCGCCACTCCCAGCGTGGTGCCGCCGCACACGTACAACACCTGCCCGGTCACGAAACCGTTGTCGGGCGAGAGGAAGAACAGCGCCGCGCGCGCCACGTCGTCGGGCGTGCCCATGCGGCCCACGGCAATGCTGTTCAGGATGCGCTGCGTCTGCGGCGCGCCGTCGGGGTTGCTCTGGCGGAAGAGTTCGGTGGCGATGGGGCCGGGGCCAATCGCGTTGACCGTGATGCCGTCGCGCCCCAGCTCCATGGCCAGCGTGCGTGTCATGCCGATCATTCCGGCCTTGGTGGCGGAGTAGACGATGCGCTCGCCCTTGCCCAGCGCGGCGCGCGACGACATGTTGACGATGCGGCCCTGCCCGCTGGCGCGCAACGTGGGCAAAAAGGCTTGCACCAGCAGCATGGGCGCACGAAGGTGCAGGCCCACCACGTCATCCAGCTGCGCGGTGGTGGCGGTGTCGATGGTGCCGGGGCGCGTGGCACCCGCGTTGTTCACCAGGGCGGTGACGTTGTGCTTGGCCGCGATCTCGACCGCACGTTCGCGGGTCGATGCCTCGTCGGTCAGGTCGCCCTGGTACGAGGTGAGTTGCGGGTGGCTCCAGCTGGGCAGCACGTAGTCCAGATTGACCACGGCGTGGCCCTGGGCCAGCACGGCTTCGGCAATCGCGCGGCCGATGCCGTTGCTGGCACCGGTGATGACGGTGACCGGTGTGGGGTTGCGCTCAATCAAGGTCACACGCGCTCCAGAATCACGGCAATGCCCTGGCCCACGCCGATGCACATGGTGCACAGCGCGTACTTCCCGGCGTGTTCGTGCAGGCGGTTGACGGCGGTGGTGACCAGGCGCGCGCCGCTGGCGCCCAGCGGGTGGCCCAGCGCAATGGCGCCGCCCCAGGCGTTCACGCGCGCGTCGTCGTCCTTCAAGCCCAGGGCGCGCAGCACGGCCAGGCCTTGTGCGGCAAAGGCTTCGTTCAGTTCGATCACGTCCATGTGGTCGATGGTCAGGCCCGTCTGCGCCAGCACCTTCAGGGTGGCAGGCGTGGGGCCAAAACCCATGATGCGCGGCGCCACACCGGCCACGGCCATGCCCACCACGCGGGCGCGGGGCTTGAGGCCATATTTGGCGGCGTTGGCTTCATCGGCCAGCAGCAGCGCACAGGCGCCGTCATTCACGCCCGATGCGTTGCCCGCCGTCACCGTGCCATCAGGCCGCACCACGCCCTTGAGCTTGGCCAGCGCTTCCAGGCTGGTCTCGCGGGGGTGTTCGTCCTGGCTCACGATGATGGCGTCGCCCTTCTTTTGCGGGATGTGCACCGGCACGATCTCGCGCGCCAGATGGCCAGCCTTGATGGCGGCCACGGCGTTGAGCTGGCTGCGCAGGGCCATCTGGTCCTGGGCTTCGCGCTCAATCTTGAAGTCGGTGGCCACGTTCTCGGCGGTTTCGGGCATGGAGTCCACACCGTACTTTTCCTTCATCAGCTTGTTGACAAAGCGCCAGCCGATGGTCGTGTCGTACACCGCGTTGTTGCGGCTGAAGGCCGACTCTGCCTTGGGCATGACAAAGGGGGCGCGGCTCATGCTCTCCACACCGCCCGCGATCATCAGGCCGGCCTCGCCCGCCTTGATGGCGCGCGCTGCGGTGCCCACGGCGTCGAGCCCCGAGCCGCACAGGCGGTTGATGGTGGCGCCGGGCACGTCGATGGGCAGGCCCGCCAGCAGGCTGCTCATGTGGGCCACGTTGCGGTTGTCTTCACCGGCCTGGTTGGCGCAGCCGTAGAGCACGTCGGTCACCGCCGCCCAGTCCACACCAGGGTTGCGCTCCATCAGCGCCTTGATGGGGATGGCGCCCAGGTCGTCGGTGCGCACGCTGGAGAGCGCGCCGCCGTAGCGGCCGAAGGGGGTGCGGATGGCGTCGCAGATGAAGGCTTGGCGTTGTGGGCTCATGGTTTTGTCTCCTCGTTGCTTGGGGGGTTGTATTCGGTCAGGCGGTTGCACGGATGGGAAGGCCCACCAGTTGCTCCAGCTCGGCCAGCGACAGGCCGGGCACGGTGTCGATGAGCTGCAGTCCGGTGGGTGTACAGGCCAGTGTGCACAGATCGGTGTAGATGCGCTTCACGCACGCGACACCGGTGAGCGGGTAGGTGCATTGCGTGACGATCTTGCTCGCGCCCTGCTTGGTCAGCAGGTCCATCATCACCCAGGTCTGCTTGGCGCCGATGGCCAGGTCCATGGCCCCGCCCACGGCGGGGATGGCGCCGGGCTCGCCCGTGCTCCAGTTGGCCAGGTCACCCGTGGCGCTGACCTGGAAGGCGCCCAGCACGCAGATGTCGAGGTGTCCGCCGCGCATCATCGCGAAGCTATCGGCGTGGTGGAAGTACGCACCGCCAGGCAGCAACGTCACGGGCTGCTTGCCCGCGTTGATCAGATCGTAGTCCTCCAGCCCCGCAGCGGGCGCAGGGCCCATGCCCAGAATGCCGTTTTCGCTTTGCAGGATGACCTCGCGGCCCTCGGGGATGTGGTTGGCCACCAGGGTCGGCTGGCCGATGCCCAGGTTGACGTACGCGCCGTCGTGGATGTCTTGCGCCACGCGTTTCGCCAGTTCGTCTTTACTACGCTTTTGATAGCTACTCACGCTTACTCCTCAGGCGGTAGGTGCCAATTTCATGCTGATTTTTTGAATCCACCCGCCTGCGTGGCCGTGCGCGCGATCTTCACGACATGGCTCACGTAGATGCCGGGCGTGACGATGGCTTCGGGGTCCAGCGCGCCCAGCTCCACCACCTCGTGCACGGTGGCAATCGTGGTCTTGGCGGCGGTGGCCATCACGGGGCCAAAGTTGCGCGCCGACATGCGGTAGGTCAGGTTGCCCCAGCGGTCGCCCTTCTCGGCCTTGATCAGGGCCACGTCGCCGTGGATGGGGTACTCCAGCACGTAGTGTTTGCCATTGATCTCGCGCGTCTCCTTGCCCGCCGCCAATTCGGTGCCATAGGCCGTGGGGCAGAAGAAAGCGCCGATGCCCGCGCCCGCAGCGCGCAGGCGCTCGGCCAGATTGCCCTGGGGCACCAGTTCCAGCTCCAGCTTGCCACTGCGATACAGGCCGTCGAACACGTAGCTATCGACCTGGCGCGGAAAACTGCAAATGATCTTGCGCACCTGCCCGGCCTTGAGCAGCGCGGCCAGGCCCTGATCGGCATTGCCTGCGTTGTTGTTGACCACCGTGAGGTCACGCGCCCCCTGGGCGATGAGGCCATCGATCAGCTCGCCCGGAATGCCGGCCGTGCCGAACCCACCTATCAACACCGTGGCACCATCCTTTACCCCCGCAAGGGCCTGGGCCACCGAGTCCGCCAGTTTGTTGATCATTGCAACGCTTTCTTGGTTTCTCTGTTGTCTCTTTGAAATTTGTTCGCATAAAGAACAAATGTTCGCTTAAAGAATTATAGTTGGCATACGTATGAATTCCCAAACCCCTGAAGCCAAAGACCCCAAACCGAGCGACAGCTACGTGCAGTCGTTCGCGCGCGGGCTGGAGGTGATCCGCTCGTTCAGCGCGGCCACGCCGCAGCAAACCCTGAGTGAAGTCGCCGCGCAGACAGGCCTGACCCGCGCCGGTGCGCGCCGCATCCTGCTCACGCTGCAGACGCTGGGTTATGTGGAGACGGACGGCAAGCTGTTTCGCCTGAGCCCGCGCATCCTGGACTTGGGGTTTGCCTACCTGTCCTCGCTGCCCATCTGGAACCTGGCCGAGCCGGTGATGGAGGACCTGGTGGAAGAGGTGCGCGAGTCGTCATCGGCCGCCGTGCTCGACGGCCTGGACATCGTCTATGTGCTGCGCGTGCCCACCCACAAGATCATGCGAACCACGCTGGGCGTGGGCTCGCGTCTGCCCGCGTGCTGGACGTCCATGGGCCGCATGCTGCTGGCCGGGTTGCCGGACGCCGAACTGCAGGCCCGGCTGCAGGGCCACCCCCTGCAGCGTTTTACCGAACACACCACCACCGATGTCGATGCACTGCTGGCCCACATCCGCCAGGCGCGGCAGCAGGGCTGGTGCCTAGTGAACCAGGAGTTGGAAGAAGGTTTGATCTCGATCGCCGCACCACTGACCAACCGCACCGGGCAGACGGTGGCGGCGCTCAACATCAGCGGCCAAGCCAACCGCACAAGTGCGGCGGTGATGCAGGAGACGCTGCTGCCTGCGCTGCTGAGCGCGGCACGGACCATCTCGCGGATGATGGGTGCGCCACGCGGCTGAGATCCGGCGACGGGTGTATCGCGCACTCAGCGCAACGAGCAGCCGGGGCTGAAACCCCGGTGGCCCTTGCCGTGCGTGGGTGCAAGGCGCGGGGCATCAACACCAACCGCTCGCTGCGCTGAATGGGCTGAGGCACAACGGGCCCGCGCCCCAAGACACAGGCCCAGCGAAACGCCTCAGCGCTTGCGAAAGCCGAGCACCAGCACCACGCCGCCGATCACCATGGCGCCCAGGCTCATCCACTGCGGGATGTTGACGGACTCCTTCTCCTTGACGGTCAGCTCCAGCGGGCCCAGCTTGGCCTGGGTGCTCTCCTTGGTGAAACTGAAGCCCCCGGTCAGAAAACCGGCCAGGCCCAGCACCAGCAACAGCACACCAACGATTCGCATTGCATTCATGGCATTTCTCCCCATGCCGGGTTTGAAGGACTGCGACAAAGCGGACCCGGCTCCGTGTCTTTGCGCCCAGCCAATGTAGGAGCCGCCCCGCCCAGGGCGCGTAGGACGCGGCCGCAGCACGGCGTAGCGCACAGGCGCGACCCTGCAGCCCTCAAGGCAAAAAGGCGCGTGCTACCCTCACGCCCCATGTTCAGCCCCTCCCAAGCCGATGTGCGCCGCTTTCTGTGCGGTGTGCACGCCAAGACCCAGAGCGGCGCCCCCATGGAGGCCATCGAGACGCTGGCCAGCCTGTGGATCGCCGAGCACCCCGAATACCACGCCGACCTGTCGGATGCCGATGCCGCTGTGGCGCGCAACTACGACGAGACGCCCGGCCAGACCAATCCGTTTTTGCACCTGTCGATGCACCTGTCGATCAGCGAGCAGTGCAGCATCGACCAGCCGCGCGGCATCCGCCAGGCGGTAGAGCTGCTGACGGCGCGGCTCGATTCGCTGCACGATGCCCACCATGCGGCCATGGACTGCCTGGGCGAGATGCTGTGGGAGAGCCAGCGCGCAGGCCGCCCGCCCGATGGCGAGGCCTACATCGCCTGCGTGCAGCGGCGCGCCACGCGGGACTGAGCCCCGCACGGGTCATGGCGGTCACAACAACCTGAACGCCAGCACCGCCACCAGCGTGGGTGGCAACGCGCCCAGCAGCAGGCCCAGCGGGTTGATAACGCCCTGCGAGAACTTCTCCTTCAGGATCGATGCCCCGGCAGGATTCGGCGCGTTGGCAATCACAGTCAGGCCGCCGCCCGTCACGGCGCCCGCCACCAGGGCCACCTTGAACTCGTCGCTGAGGCCCTCGACCAGCGAGCCCAGGTAAGTCAGCGCTGCGTTGTCGGTGAAGGCGGTGAGTGCTGCTGCACCAAAGAACACGACATTGGCGTCCATCTTCATGAGCACGGGCTGGAGCCACCATTGCTGCAAGCCGCCAAGCACCACCAGCCCGGCCAGGAAGAACGCCACCAGCAGTGCCTCGCGCAGGATCAGCGGACTTTGGTGGCGCTGGTAAGCCGTGGTGAACCCCATGAAAAACAGGAACAGGCCCAGGAACACGGCGGGATGGTGGGCAAACACCACCACCAGCACCAGGAACAAAAGGTGCACCAACGTCACGGTCCATGGCACCGGGGACTCGGAGGCAGGCATCTTGCGGCCCATGTGCCCGACTTGGTTGCGGAAAATCAGCATCGCGATGCCCGCGTTGATCAGCACGGCCACTGCCGCCTTCCAGCCAAAGTGGGACACCATGAACCAGATGTCCCAGTTCCACTTGGCAGCCACCATGAGCACCGGCGGCGCCGCAAAAGGCGTGAGGGTTCCACCGATCGAGATGTTCACAAACAGCACGCCCAGTGTCGAATACTTGAGGCGGCTGGAGAGAGGCTGCGAGAACAGCGTATCGCGCAGCATCAGCGCCGCCAGCGTCATCGCTGCGGGTTCGGTGATGAACGAGCCAAGCAGGGGCACCACCGCCAGCACCACAAAGTACATGGCCATGCCGCGCTGCACGGGCAGCAGGGCCGCCAGCGCGCGCACCACAGCCCCGGCCAGCTCCAGGATGGGGCGGGTGGCAGCGATCACCATGATCGCAAACACGAACAAGGGCTCCGTGAAATCGCGCGAGTCCAGGTAGGCCGTGGCCTCCTGTTTTCCGCTGATGGAAAACATGAACAGCATGAGCACCATGGCCCAGAAGCCGAAGACAACCTCCACCTCACCCAGCAAATGCCAGATGCCCGCATGCCGCGGCTGCGTGTGCGCCAGATGCTCGAAGAACTTGGTGGAGAAGGTGTGGAGGATGGCCAGTCCGAACAGGACGGCGCCGATCACTTGGATCAGGGTCGGAGAGGAGTTCATGGGTCGCAGAAAAGCCGCGCGGCGGCCCGACCAGCGCATGAACCTGCCGAACCCCATGATTGCGACACCCGCGCCTATTCTACAAAGGCCCACCAAAACCCCTTGTAGGCGCTGGGCGCGTTCAGGCTCGCCCGCGACTTTGGCAAGGGCCCGCTCACCGGTGAGGGGCGCCTGCGCCCGCACCCGCAGCCCCATGAAAAAAGCCCGCCAAGGCGGGCTTTGGGGTGCGTGGACCAATTGGCCGTATCAGCGGAAACGCGACTGGGGCACCACGTGCAGGTCGCCATCGACGCTGCTGATGTAGTTGGCCAGGGCCTTCAGCTCGGCATTGGTGAACTGCTTGGCCACGCCACCCATGATGGCGTTGTTGCGGCCCACATTGGCGTTCTTCTCGACCTTGTAGGACTTGAGGGCTACAAAGAGGTAGTCGGCGTGCTGGCCCGCGATCTTGGGGTAGGAAGGATCGATGGGCTTGGCGAAGTTGTCGCCGTGGCAGGAGACACAAGCGCCTTTCTTGAGCAACTCGGCCACTTGCACGCTGGGCTCGCGGCCGGGCTTGGCGGGCAGCTCGGCACCGGTCTTGCCGTGTTGTTCGTAGTAGGCCGACACATCGGCGATGTCCTTCTCGGACAGGGATTCGGCGATGCCGCGCATGGTGGGGTGCTTGCGCTCGCCCTTCTGATAGGCCACCAGGGCGGCGGTGATGAACTTGGCGCTTTGGCCCGAGATCATGGGCACCTTGTGGATCTCGGGAAAGCTGGCCTGGTAGCCAACGATGCCGTGGCAGCCAATGCACATGGCAATCTTTTGCTTGCCAGCTTCCACGTCGCCTTTGGCTTCCTGGGCATGGGAGACGGCGGTCACGGAAGCGACAGCCAGGGCAAATAGCGTGGTCAGCGTTTTGTTCATTTTGCGCGCACAATCTCGTGGAAGTTCAGCTCTGGGCTCTGATCAGCCGTTGATTATAGCCAGCGCCCTGTCAAGCCCATTCATCAACGATCCGGTGTTTTCCCCCATGAAATTCCAAGGCTCCCAGAACTACGTCGCCACCCAAGACCTGATGCTCGCCGTGAATGCTGCCATCACGCTGCAACGGCCGCTGCTGATCAAGGGCGAGCCCGGCACGGGCAAGACGATGCTGGCCGAGGAAGTGGCCCAGGCGCTCGATATGCCGCTGTTGCAGTGGCACATCAAGTCCACCACCAAGGCCCAGCAGGGCCTGTATGAATACGACGCCGTGAGCCGCCTGCGCGACAGCCAGCTCAACGATGGCGACAGCGCCGAGCGCGTGAAGAACATCCGCAACTACATCGTGCAAGGCGTGCTGTGGCAGGCCTTCACGGCCGACCGTCCCGTGGCGCTGCTGATCGACGAAATCGACAAGGCCGACATCGAGTTCCCGAACGACCTGCTGCGCGAGATCGACCGCATGGAGTTCTACTGCTACGAGACGCGCGAACTCATCAAGGCCAAGCACCGCCCGCTGGTGTTCATCACCTCCAACAACGAAAAGGAGCTGCCCGACGCCTTCCTGCGCCGCTGCTTCTTCCACTTCATCAAGTTCCCCGAAGCCGACACCATGCGGCAGATCATCAACGTGCACTTCCCCACGCTCAAGAGCGAGCTGCTCAGCGTGGCGATGAAAACGTTCTATGACGTGCGCAATCTGCCCGGTCTGAAAAAGAAGCCTTCGACCAGCGAACTGATCGACTGGCTCAAGCTGCTGGTGGCCGAAGACATCCCGCTCACGGCACTGCAAAGTGCTGACAACAAGGTGGCCGTGCCCCCGCTGGTGGGCGCGCTGCTCAAGAACGAACAGGACGTGAGCCTGTTTGAAAAGCTGGTGTTCATGAACCAGCGAAATCGTTGATTCTTCGGACTGGCCGCACCATGAGCGCCCCCAACACTCCGTCTCTCGCAGACGGCATCTCTGACGCCGTCGGTTTTGTCGGCGGCGCACTGGCTGGCTTCTGGCTGGGCCAGTGGCTTGGCATGGACATCTTTGCCCCAGGCTATGGCACCCCGGCCCTGCTGGGCATTGCCCTGGTCGGGTTGGGCGGTGGCCTGGGCCTGCATGCCGCCAAACGCTGGCAGGCCAGCCGCCGCAGCAAGCCCGCCAAGGACTGAGGCAGCGTCCGGAGCAACAGCCATGGCTTTTGTAGAACCCATCACCCTGCGCGACCGGGGTGTGCGCCTGGAGCCCCTGGCCCTTTCGCACGAGGAAGGCCTGCGACTGGCCGCCGCCGACGGCGAGCTATGGAAGCTGCGCGTGACCTCGGTGCCCGAGCCCCAGGACACCCGCGCCTACATCGAAACCGCCCTGGCCACACGTGACCGCTTTGCATTCGCCGTGGTCGATGAGGCCACCAACGCCGTGCTGGGCAGCACCAGCTACCACGACATCCTGCCCGCCGCGCGCCGGGTGGAGATTGGCTACACCTGGTACCGCCAGAGCGTGCAGCGCAGCCATGTCAACACTACCTGCAAGCTATTGATGATGGGCCACGCCTTCGACACCCTGGGCTGCAATGTGGTGGGCTGGCGCACCGACAACTACAACTTCGCATCCCAAAAGGCCATCGAGCGCCTGGGCGCCAAAAAGGACGGTGTGATCCGTGGCCACGCGCTGCGCCGCGACGGCACCATCCGTGACACGGTGATGTACAGCATGCGCGCGGGCGAGTGGCCTGAGGCGCGCACCCAATTGCTATACCTTTTGGAGCGCAACACGCCCGCCTGACGAGCGCAAGGAGCCAAAAACATGCTGATCGACTTCTTCTACACCCTGCGCTCGGCCAAGCTGCCCGTGTCGGTCAAGGAATACCTCACCCTGCTCGAAGCCCTGCAGGCCGGTGTGGTGGGCCCCAAGTCGGACGACGCGTGGAGCCTGGACGATTTCTACAACCTCTCGCGCCTCACGCTGGTCAAGGACGAGAAACACTACGACAAGTTCGACCGGGCCTTCGGCGCCTACTTCAAGGGCGTGGAGATGGTGGCCGATTTCACCAAGGAAATCCCGGCCGATTGGCTGCGCAAGATCCTGGAAAACGAGCTCACGCCCGAGCAAAAGGCCGCCATCGAGAAGATGGGCTGGGACGAGCTCATGGAGACGCTGAAGAAGCGCCTCGAAGAACAAAAGGAGCGCCACGAGGGCGGCAGCAAATGGATCGGCACGGGCGGCACCAGCCCGTTTGGCCACGGCGGCTACAACCCGCAAGGCGTGCGCATTGGCGGCGCGGGCAAGAACAAGAGCGCGGTGAAGGTGTGGGAACAGCGCGCCTACAAGGACTACGACGACCAGCAGGAGCTGGGCACGCGCAACATCAAGGTGGCGCTGCGCCGCCTGCGCAAGTTTGCGCGCGAGGGGCATGAGCTGGAGCTGGACCTGCCTGACACCATCCGCAGCACGGCCGCCAACGCGGGCTACCTGGACATCAAGATGGTGCCCGAGCGCCACAACAACGTGAAGGTGCTGCTGCTGATGGACGTGGGCGGCACCATGGACGAACACATCCAGCGCGTGGAAGAACTCTTCAGCGCGGTGAAGTCGGAGTTCAAGCACCTGGAGTTCTACTACTTCCACAACTGCGTGTACGACTTCATGTGGAAGAACAACCGCCGCCGCTTCGCCGAGAAGTTCCCCACCTGGGACATCATCCGCAAGTACAACCGCGACTACAAGCTGATCTTTGTGGGCGACGCGACCATGAGCCCGTACGAGATCCTGCAGCCCGGCGGCAGTGTGGAATACAACAACGAGGAAGCGGGCGCCGAGTGGATCCAGCGCCTGACCCACGCGTTTCCCAAACACGCATGGATCAACCCCGAGCCCCAGGGCGTGTGGCAGTACCGCCAGAGCATCAGCATCATCCAGCAGCTGCTGGGCAATCGCATGTACCCGCTGTCACTCAAGGGGCTGGAAGAAACCATGCGGCTGCTGTCAAAGTAAGCACAGCGGTTGACGGCACAAAGAGCCCATTGCGCGCCGCTGTCTGACACGGGCGGGACGCTTTTCAGTGCATAGTGGCGGCGGGCTGGTTTTAAACAGCGAGCCCCCACCGTCCAACCCCATCCTTTGTAGCCGTGCCCTTTCGCGTCCTGCGCTCCTGCGCCAATCCCCCAACGCCGGCCCCATGGTCGGCGTTGCTGCTTATCGGCGCGCTGTGCCTGAGCGGGTGCAGCCTGCTGCCACGCAGTGAGAAAAGCGACGACCACCAGGAGGCCTCCACCGCAGCCATTGCCGAATCCGCCACACCCGCGTTCGACCTGCAGGTGCGCGCACCGGCCACTGTGCAAGACACCCTGGAACGCCACCTGGAGCTGCAGCGCTTTCGCCACCTGCCCGACCTGCATGCCAACGAGCTGCAGCGCCTGCTGGGCGCCGCCGACGCCAATGCCCGCGAGCTGCTGGGCACGATGGGCTACTTTGCCCCCACCATCACCGTGGAGCTGACCGAAACCCCCGACAGCCCCAACGCCCCCCGCGCCGTGGTCGTCACCGTGGAACCCGGGCCGCAGACCCAGGTGGCCCGCGCAGAAGTGCTCTTCAGCCCCGGCCGCACGGCAGCCGCCGAAGCCACAGGCAATCAGCCCCCGGACGCCAGCACCCGCCAGCAGCAGCGCGTGCAGCGCAATTGGTCACTGACACCCGGCCAGCCCTTCACCCAGTCTGCCTGGGACGCGGCCAAGAACGATGGCCTGCGCCAGCTGCAGGCGCGCCGCCACCCCACCGCCCGCATTGACAAAAGCCGGGCCGAGATCGACGCCGACAAACACGAAGCCCATCTCAGCGTGACCTACGAACCCGGCCCCGCCTACCGCTTCGGGCCGCTGCGCGTGGAGGGCAGCCAGCGCTACGACCCCGATGGCGCACGGCGCCTGGCCCGCCTGCCCACTGGGGCCGTGTACGACGAGGCCGAAATGCTGGACGCCCAGCTGCGGCTGGCCAGCAGCGGTTACTACGACGCCGTGTTCCTCACGCTCGACACCGAGGGCACCGACCCGCAGGCTGCGCCCGTGGCGGCCCAGGTGCGCGAGGCCAAGGTGCAAAAGCTGGTGTTCGGGCCAGGGTTCTCGACGGACAGCGGCGCGCGCCTGTCGCTGGAACATATCCACAACCAGATGCCCGGCCTGGGCTGGCGCGCCGTGAGCAAGCTGGCAGTGGACCGCGAGACCCAGCAGGCCAGCAGCGAATGGACCGACCTGCCGGACGACCGGGGCTGGCGCTGGTTTGCGGGCGGCGAGCTGCAGCGCGAATCCACCGGCGACTACGACGTGAACAGCAGCCGCCTGCGCGCAGGCCGCAGCAAAAGCACCCGGCACATCGACCGCAACTACTTTGTGCAATACGACTACGCCAACAGCCAGGGGCTGGCCGCCAACGTGCAGTCGCCGTCTGACACCAGCACGGCCCTCAGCGTGAACTACGGCTGGACGGGCCGCTACTTCAACAGCCTCACCGCCCCCACGCGCGGCCATGGAATCGCCGTGGAGCTGGGCCTGGGCACCACGCTGCGGCCTGAGCGCGACCCGTTTGTGCGTACCCTGGTGCGCTGGCAATCCTTCGTGCCCGCCGGGCGGGTGACCGACGATGCAGGCACAGGCCGCAACGCCCGGCTGGCCCTGCGGGCCGAGGCCGGGGTCGTGCTCGCCCGCGATGGCGCGCAGATCCCTGTGACGCAGCTGTTCATCACCGGCGGAGACACCACGGTGCGCGGCTACGGCTACCGCAGCATTGGAGCGCGCACCGACAACGGCCAGCTCTATGGTGGCCGCTACCTGGCCGTGGGCAGCGTGGAATGGCAACGCCCCATCGTCTACAAGGGCCAGATGACCGACTGGGAGAGCACGCTGTTCGTCGATGCCGGCGCCGTGGCCGACAAAGTGGGCGACCTGAGCCCCCGCGTGGGCGTGGGGGCTGGCGTGCGTTGGCGCAGCCCCGTGGGGCCCCTGCAGGCCGACCTGGCCTATGGCGTCAAAACCCAGGAACTGCGGCTGCACCTGCGGCTGGGGTTCAGCTTCTGATGGCGATGAGCAGCACCCCGCCCCATCCCGCACGGCGCGCCCGTGCGTCCGACTTCAGCGCCGGGTCTTCATCGGCCCAGCGCCCCCGCCCACCGCGCCCACCCGGTGCCTACCGCGCGCTGCGGGCCCTGGGCTGGCTGCTGGTAGCGCTGGTGGCCCTGCTGCTCACGGCCAGCGCGCTCCTGTGGTGGTGGGCGGGCAGCGGCACGTCGCTGGCCACCTCGCTGGCCCGCGCCGCGCAGTACCTGCCCGCCGAGCAGCAGCTGGAAAGCCGCGAAGTCACCGGCTCGCTGCGCAGCGGTGGGCGCATCGGCTGGCTGCGCTGGAGCAGCCCCAGCCTGTCCGTCGAAGTGACCGACCTGCGCCTGGGCTGGCAACTGGCGCCCTTGTTGCAGCGCAGGCTGGAGCTGGGCGACGTGCAGGCCACACGGGTGCAGATCACGCCACTGGGCGGCCCGCAAAGTGCCGAGCCCCCCACGCCCCCCACCGAGCTAGTGCTGCCCTTGCACATCGGCGTGGCGTTTCGCGTGGACCAGTTGCAGTGGGCAGGCGCCCCAGCGGTGGAAGCCCGGGGCCTGGCGGGCGACTACCACTTTGATGGGCGCGAGCACCGCCTGAATATCGGCGGCGTGGAGCTGGCCCAGGGCCAGTACAACGCGCGGCTGACGCTGCAGGCCCAGGCGCCCCTGGCGCTGAACGCCACCGTGGACGGCACGGTGCGCACCACCGTGCCTGGTGGCACTTCCGCCATCCAGCTGGGCGCACACGCCACGCTGCAGGGCACGCTGGCCACGGCGGCGGCGCAGCTGCAACTGCAGGCGCGCATCCAACCCACTCCCTCGCAAGAGACCCAGGCCACACCGCCACCGCCCGCCACCGCCGCCCCCATGCAGGCCGAGGTGCAGGCCACGCTGGCCCCATGGGCCTCACAGCCCCTGCAATCGGCCCAGGCCACGCTGCGCGCCGTCAACCTCGCAGCCCTCTGGCCCCAGGCCCCGGCCACGCAGCTGCATGGCACCGTGCAGGCGGGCCCCACCCCAGGCGCGGCCACCGGCAGCACCGGCTGGGCCCTGCAGGCGCAACTGCGCAACGCACTGGCAGGCCCGTGGGACCACACCCGCCTGCCCATCACCACGCTGCAGGCCGACGCGATGTACGACGGCACCCGCTGGACGGTGCCCGGCGCCACGGTGAATGCGGGCACCGGCGCAGTCACCCTGCACGGCAGCTACACCCCCGCCACCGGCGCGCTGGAGGGCCAGGCCGAACTGCGCAACCTGCGCCCCGACGCCCTGCACACCGCCTGGGCGGCCGCCCCGCTGGCAGGCCGCGTGGCAGCGCAGATGCAGGGCGAGGTGGTGCGTTTTACGGCAGACATCCGGGCCACCGGCTCTGGCGTTGTGGCATCGGGCAAATCAACCACCCAGCGCGCCCCGCTGCTGCGCATCAACACGCTCGCCGCCCAGGGCAGCTGGCACCCGCCTTCGCCCGCCAAGCCCAGTGGCAGCTTGCAGCTGGAGCGCCTGCTGCTGGACGCGTTGCAAGCCCGCGTCGAAGCCACCCAGCTGCGTGTGGCCCCCGGCGATCTGTCGGGCCAGGGCCAGGTCACGTTGGCCGTGCCGGGCGCCATAGCACGCGCACAAGGCAGCATCGCCCCACAGACCGGTGCGGGCGACCTGCACATGCAATGGACCGATGTGGGCCAGACCCAGCGCTGGCTGGCCAGCCTGCCGCTGGTGGGCACTCCACTGCAACAGGCCCTACAAGGCGCCACCGCCCAGGGCGCCGCACAACTGACCGCCCGTTGGAAAGGCGGCTGGCAAACGCTGGCCCGGCAGCTGGAATCCGCCAGCGGCACCAGCACGGGCAACAAACCACCAGCGGACAAGGCCCCCTTCGAGCTGCAGGCCGCGCTCTCCACCCCGCAGCTGGACCTGTCCCTGCCTCCGGGCCAGGGCACAGGCGGCGCCACCGCCGTGCAGCTGCGCGCTGTCAAGGCCGACCTCTCTGGCACCCTGGCGCAGGCCACGCTGGTGCTGGACGGCGAAGCGCGCCTGAACGCATCCCAGCCCCGGCAGATGCAGCGGCTGGTCCTGCACACCCGCGCCACCGGTGGGCTGGGCACCCCCGCGCAAGGCGCACCAAGCGCTCAGGTGCAGATCAGCGCACTGCGGCTGGTGGCGCAAGATGCCGCCCGCCCCGGCCCCTGGACGCTGCAACTGGCCGAGCCCCTGTCCCTCACCACGCGCGCCCCTTCTAGCCCCAGTGCGTCGTCGCCAGCGGCGGGCTACACCGTGCAGGCCTCGGCAGGCCAGGCCCGCCTGACCGGCCCCCTGCCCGGCACCGCCACGCTGCGGTGGCAACCCCTGCGCATGGCCACCGGTGCCAACCCGCTGCAACTGCAAACCCAAGGCACGCTGCAGGGTCTGCCCATGGCCTGGGTCGATGCCCTGGGCCTCGGCGACAACCCCTCTGCCGCAGGCCGCCCGACACAGCCGCTGCTGGCCCGCATGGGCCTGGCCACCAGCATCGTGCTGGACGGGCAATGGAATGTGGACACCACCCAGGGCCCGCTGCGCGCCAGTGCCAGCCTGCGCCGCGCCAGTGGCGACCTGCGCATCCTGGCGGGTGATGCCACCGCCATCACCGCCGTGCAAAGCAGCGGACAGGGCACGGGCGCTGGCGCCACCACCGTGATCGCCACGGAGGCTTCGGCCCGCCCTGCAGGATCAGCCAATGCACCAGGCACCGCCGCCGGTGTGCGCCAGGCCGAGGTCACCATGGAGATCGACGGCGAAGCCCTGCGCGCCCAACTGGCCTGGGCCAGCGAGCGGGCTGGCGAGGTGCAGGCCAGCGTCAGCACCCGCCTCACGCCCAGTGCTCCACCAGGGTCCGCCCCTGCCTGGGCGCCCGATGCGCCCCTGGCTGGCACGCTGCGCGCGCGCCTGCCCGACGTGGGGGTGTGGTCGGCCCTGGCGCCACCCGGCTGGCGCGTGCGCGGCACGCTGGATGCCAGCGCCACCCTGTCGGGCACGCGCAATGCGCCGCGTTGGGCCGGCACGCTGGGCGCCGACGACATGGCCGTGCGCTCGGTGGTCGATGGCGTGGACCTCCAAGCTGGCCGCCTGCGCGCCACGCTGCAAGGCAACCAGTTGCAGATCACCGAGTTCCGCCTGCAGGGCGGGCGCGGCAGCGGCGCGCGCATTGCAGGCTTCAGCGGCAACCGCACCGCTGCGCCACAAGACGGCGGCACGCTCACCGCCACCGGCAGCGTGGGCTGGGGCGACAGCGCTGCGGCAACCACCGGCCTGTCGGGCATCACCATGGCCCTGCAGGCCGAGGCCAAGGCCCTGCAGGTGCTGGTGCGCGCCGACCGGCAGGTCAGCGTGTCGGGCCAGCTGCAGGCGCAGTTGCAGCAGGGCCAGATCAGCCTGCGCGGCAAGCTCACCACCGACCGCGCCACCATCATCCTGCCCGACGAAACCGCGCCCACCCTGGGCGCCGACGTGGTCGTGCGCTCGGCCGCCAAAGACCGCGAAGACCAGGCCCGGGCCCAGGCCGCCGCCAAAGCCAGCCAGGTGGCGGCGCAGGCCGAAACCGCCAAACCACCCGACATTGCCATCACGCTCAACCTAGGGCGCGACTTTGCGCTCAGCGGCCATGGCATCACCACCCGGCTGACGGGTGAGGTGGACATCCGCAGCAGCGCCATGCCCGGCGCCCCGCCGCGCGTGACCGGCGAAGTGCGCACCGACGAAGGCCGCTACCGCGCCTGGGGCCAGATGCTGGACGTGGAGACGGGCCTGATCCGCTTCAACGGCCCCTACAACAACCCCTCCCTCGACATCCTGGCGCTGCGCCCCAACATCAGCGTGCGCGCGGGCGTGCAGGTCACGGGCAGCGCTCAGGCGCCCCGCGTCAAGCTCTATTCCGACCCCGACCTGCCCGACGCCGAAAAACTCTCGTGGGTGGTGCTGGGCCGCAACGCCACCGCAGGCGGTGCCGAAGCCGCCGTGCTGCAACAGGCGGCCCTGGCCCTGCTCGGCCGCAAGGGCGGCAACACCGGCTCCGCCAACATCGCCAGCCGCGTGGGCCTGGACGAAATCGGTTTTCGCGGCGCCACCCCGGGCGACGACGCCAGCACTGCGGCCCTGACCTTCGGCAAACGCCTGTCCAAGGATTTGTATGTGACGTACGAGCGCAGCCTGTCTGGCACGCTGGGCACGCTCTACATCTTCTACGACCTCTCCCGCCGCCTCACGCTGCGCGGGCAGACAGGCGAGAAAAGCGCGGTGGACATCATCTATACGGTGAAGTACGACTGAGGGCCGGGCGGGCAAAGGGAACCGCGCACGCCACTACAATGCGCGGCTGTCTTGCTCCTCGTAGTTCAATGGATAGAACGAGTGCCTCCTAAGCGCTAGATACAGGTTCGATTCCTGTCGAGGGGACCAAAGTCTTGATAAAAAACGGCCCTACCGCGCGACCATAAAGCGCTTATAGCTATTAAATTGATAGCAAACCACGCGCACATATCCTGCGGTACGTGCTGATGGCCATCCCTGGCGCCCCGTTTCGCCGCACTTGCATTTGGTCACAAATGATGATGTTGACATGATATGTCTGCATCCCTATTCTCCTGATCCATGCAGGCACACGGACCTTCCTCCGGCCGCCTGCCCCACCCGCAGGATGAAGGAGACGCCGTGGCCACTTTGCTGGAACAACTCAACAACCTGGACGTTCTGACCTCGGCGCTCATGGGCGGTGTGGCTGTGCAGTTGCAGCCCATTGCGGGTGATGTGCCCGTGGTGCAGGTGAGCATCGAAGGGCGCGACGAGCTGCCCATCTTCGTGACCTGCTCGGACATGCAGATGATCTGCCTGTGCTACCTGTGGACCGACGCCGATGTGCGGCCCGAGCGGCGTGCCGAGCTGATGGAAGCGCTGCTCGATTTGAACCCCTCCGTGCCCTTGTCGGCCTTCGGCCGCGTGGATGGCCGCTTCGTACTGGTGGGCGCCCTGAGCCGCGCGGCCCGCGCCGAAGACGTGGCGCACGAAGTGGCGGTGCTCAGCGACAACGCGTTGGATGCGCTCGATGCGCTGGCGGAATTCCTGCGCTGAGCAGCCCGCTCATTCCGCCGCCCCACCTTTCTTCCCCAAAGCTCTTTCGACATTGACAGGAGAACACCATGTCGGTCATCAAGAAACTCGTCACCCTGCTGCGCGGCAGCGCCCGTGAACTGGGCCAGAGCGTGGTCGATGGCAACGCCACGCGCATCTATGAGCAAGAAATCATCGACGCCAAAAACAGCATCACCGAGGCCAAGACCGAGCTGACCGGCGTGATGGCCAAGCAGATGCAGACGGCGCGCGACATCGAGCGCATCAAGGCCGACCTGCTGCGCCATGAAGACCTGGCTGTGCAGGCGCTGAACAAGGCCGAGGAAGGCCTGGCGCTGGAAGTGGCCGAACGGGTGGCGGGGCTGGAAACCGAGCTGAACGCGCAGACCCAGGCCCATGCCAGCTACGCCATGCAGGTGTCGCGCCTCAAGGACTTGATCCGCGCGGCCGAGACCCGTGTGCGCGAGCACGAGCGCGAGATCGGCATCGCCAAGACCACCGAGAGCGTATACCGTGCCACGCAGAGCATCTCCGAGAGCATCGGCGCCACCGGCTCGCAGCTGACCAGCGCCCGCGACTCGCTGGAGCGCATCAAGAAGCGCCACGAAGACCTGGCCGACCGCATGGCCGCCGCCGAGCAGCTGGACCAGGAGTTTGGCCACCGCGCGCTGGAGCGCAAACTGGCCGACGCAGGCATTGGCGACAGCGACAAGGTGCGCGCTGCGCAGGTGATGGAGCGATTGAAGGCGCGACAGGCGGCAGCGGCCGCTGCCACCGGAACAACCACCACCACGCCCCCCGCCGCACCATGAGCCCCGCAGCACCGCGCAAGCCGGTGCGTTGGCAGGGCTCCGAGCCCGCCCTGCGCGCCGTGCAGGTCGCCTTTGATGTGGAAGAGGCGGTGATGGAAGCCATCCGGGTCGCGGCCTTCCACGCCAATGTGTCCACCTCCACCCAGATCCGCAGTGTGCTGAAACTGCCCGTGGCCGCGCGCCCCAAGCGCCCGCGCCTGACCGTGACGCTGGACACGGGTGACTACACGCTGCTCGCCGGGCGCTATGGCCTGGCACCCGACGACCGCCTGGGCATCAAAGAGGCCGCCACGCGCGAGCTGATCGCTTTTGTGGAGCAGGTGCCCGCCGCCCCCTCGCAGGCAGCGCGGCCCGGCAAGCCCGCCAAGGGGAGCGACATCAAAACCGCGGAACAGCCCCCCCAGCCACGCAAGGGCAAAGGAAAAAGCGAGCCCTGAACCGGGCGCGGCTTTCATCAAACAGTCCTCGACACAGACACAACATACGAGGAACAGGAGGGAATTTCATGTTTGCCAATCTCATCGCGGCGGCCACCAGTTTTCCGACCGCCATCTACACCGTGCTGCTGGGCGTGGTGCTGGTGTATTGGCTGCTGGCCATCGTGGGCATGGTGGATTTCGAATCCAGCGGCATTGACCTGGACATCGAAGCCCACGCAGACGCCAGCGCCGACGACCTGGGCGCCATCGCCAGCTACGTGGTGGCCTTCGGCCTGAGCGGCGTTCCGTTCTCCATCGTGGTGAGCCTGCTGGTGCTGGTGGGCTGGACGCTGTCGTGCCTTGCCGCCGTCACGCTGCAGGCGTGGATCCCTACCGACATCCTGCGCTGGGTGGCGGGTCTGGCCATCCTCGCCGTGTCTGCCGCGCTGTCGCTGGTGATCACGGCGCGCATCGTGCGGCCGCTGCGGGGCCTGTTTGTGCACCACACGGCGCAAAGCAATGCCTCGCTGGTGGGCCAGACCTGCAAGGTGCTGACCGGCGTGGTGGACGAGCGCCAAGGCCGGGCCGAAGTGGCCCAGCGCGGCGCCAGCATCAATGTCCGCGTGTGGTCACCCAGCCCCAACACACTCAAGCGCGGCGACACCGCCCTGATCACCGAATACGACGCGGGCGCCCACCGGTACCTGGTGATGCCCCTCCCACCCGAGTGACCGAGCCCATTCCTGGCACCTGGGCAGCGCAAGACGCCGGTTGCCCTGTTTTCCGTTTTTCACTGTTCTCTTCAGTTCCACCCTTTCAGCAGAAAGTGTTCTCATGCAGCAATCCTTCATGGTCATCCTGATTGCCGTTGGCGTTCTTGTCTTCCTGATCCTGGCGATGTTCGCCATGTTCGCGAAGTTCTACCGCAAGGTGGAGCAAGGCCACGCGCTCATCATCAACACCCTGCGCTCCGAACCCGAAGTCACCTTCACCGGCCGCATGGTCTACCCCATCATTCACAAAGCCGAGCTGATGGACATCTCGGTCAAGACCATCGAGATCGACCGCTCGGGGGACCAGGGGCTGATCTGCGCGGACAACATCCGCGCCGACATCAAGGTGAAGTTCTTCGTGCGCGTGAACAAGACGGCCGAAGACGTGCTGCGCGTGGCCCAGGGCATTGGCTGCGCACGCGCCTCCAACCATGAGATTCTGGAAGACCTGTTCTCGGCCAAGTTCTCCGAGGCGCTCAAGACGGTGGGCAAGTCGCTGGACTTTGTGGATCTGTACCAGGCGCGCGACCGCTTCCGCGACAAGATCATCGAGCAGATTGGCGATGACCTGTCGGGCTATGTGCTGGAAGACGCTGCCATCGACTACCTGGAACAAACCCCGCTGTCCAAGCTCGATGCCAACAACATCCTCGACGCGCAAGGTATCAAGAAGATCACCCAGCTCACGGCCGTAGAACACGTGGTGACCAACGAGCTGCGCCGCAACGAGGAAATGCAGATCAAGAAGAAAAATGTGGAGACACAGGAAGCCCTGCTGGAGCTGGAACGCCAGCAGGCCGACGCCACCGCGCGCCAGGCCCGAGAAGTGGCCACCGTGAAGGCCCGCGAAGAAGCCGAAACCTCCAAGATCCAGGCCGAGGAGCGCACCCGCTCCGAAATGGCGCGCCTGCAGTCTGAGCAGCAACTGGCCGTGCAGCAGGAAAACGTGCTGCGCGAAAAGGAAGTGGCCGAGAACAACCGCAAACGCGCCGTGGTGATCGAACAAGAACGCGTAACCCGTGCGCAAGAGCTGGAAGTGGTGGCGCGCGAGAAGGAAGTGACGCTGCAGCGCATTGAAAAAGACAAGGCCGTGGAAGTGCAAAAGAAGGCCATCGCCGACGTGGTGCGCGAGCGCATCGTGGTCGAACGCACGGTGGCCGAGCAGGAAGAAGCCATCAAGGAAGTGCGGGAAGTGGCAGAGGCCGACCGCACGCGCAAGTCCATCGTGATTGGCGCCGAGGCCGCTGCAGAAGAAAAAGTCATCATGGAAGTGAAGACCGCCGAGGCGCAGGAACGCAAGGCCCGCCACAAGGCCGCCGAAGACCTGGTGCTGGCCGATGCCCGCCTGAAGGTTGCCGAACGCGATGCCGAAGCCAAAAAGCGCGATGCCGAAGGCATTGAAGCCCTGACCGCAGCGCCCGGCTTGGCCGAAGCCAAGGTGCAGATGGCCAGCGCCAGCGCCAAGCTGGCCACCATGGAGGCCGAAGCCAGCGGCAAGGAAAAAGTGGGCCGTGCCGAGGCCCAGGTAATCGAGGCCCAGGCCCAGGCCGAAGCCGTGGGCCTGCGCGCCCGCATGGAGGCCGAAGCTGCCGGCAAGGAAAAAGTTGGCCAGGCCGAAGCCCTGGTGCGCACCGTGGACGCCGAAGCCCTGGCCAAGATGGGCGATGCCGAGGCGCACAACATCGACGTGAAGTTCAACGCCGAAGCACGCGGCCTGAAGGAAAAGTTCGAGGCCATGAAGGCCATGAGTCCCGAGACTCGCGAGCACGAGGAATATCGCATGCGCCTGGAGCGCGCACACACCGAAACCCTCAAGGGCATCGAGGCGCAAACCGCCATCGCCAAGGAACAGGCCGAGGTGCTGGGCGTAGCGCTGCAAAACGCCAAGATCGACATCGTGGGCGGCCAGGGTGACTATTTCGACAGCTTTGTGCGCGCCCTGTCGGTGGGCAAGGGCATCGACGCCACGGTGGGCAAGAGCCAGACGCTACAGGTCGCCTTCAAGGACCAGTTAAGCGGCGAGCGGGATGTCGTGGACGACCTCAAACAGATCCTCGGCGCTGCGGGCGGATCAGCCAGCGAGCTGCAGAACCTGAGCGTTTCGGCCCTGCTGACCCGCATTGCCACTCAGGGCACCGATGGCCAAAAGCAGGCGCTGCAGCAGCTGGTGCAGAGCTTGCGCAAATAAAAACCATAGCTGCTTGCGCTTTTTTTGTAAGGAATTCAGGTTGTTATCGAGCCGAAACCGAACAAGAAAAAGCGCCAGCCGCTCCTGATTTTGAAGCACCCTCACCGCCCCAGATTGCACAGACCTTGCGAAAAGGCTGCTGCATGGTTTCTGTGGGTGAGCGAGGGTAGCGCCTTCTGCCGCCTGAGGCGCCCAGTCCGTCAAGTTAACTGAAACGGCTCATGACCGATCACGCCCCCCCTACAGACCCCAGGAACGCCATCGACACCAGCGTGGCCGAAAGTAGCAGCTACGAGCTGCTGAAAAAGCGCCTGGAAGCCCAGGGCGACCAGCTGCTGTCCAAGGCCCAGGCGCTCAATGCGGCACGCATTGAACAGTTCGGCCAGCGTGACCAGCAGCTGCTGATGCGGCTGCGTGCGCGCACCGAGCACAATTGCGTGGCGCGCGACCTGGCCTACATCGGCGGCAACCGGCTGCTGTTTGGCTACAACGTGTTCATGGGGCTGAAGCGCGAGACGCGGGTTGAGGATGTGTTTGCGCTGTACGAGATGGCGCACCACGATGCCAACGGCGCGCCCGAGAGCGATGAGCTGGTGCAGGTGCCCATCGCAGGCAGTTTTCTGGACGACCCACGCTTTGTGGCCGACTTCAACGAGCTGTACACCTACTACAAGCAGGCCACGCTGCAGCTCTTGCGGCCCACGCCCGAGTTTCTGCTGGCCGCGTTCCAGATCGGACAGCAGGCGCAGGACATCCGCGTGTTCCGCTGGCGGCGCGAGAGCGATGGTTTGCTCAAATACGTGGACAACCGGGGCGAGCGCGACCTGACGCCCCCGCCCAGCCACGACTTCAGCTGGATTCCACTCACACGCGAACACCATGTAGGCGGTGCCCACCCGCACATCAACGTGTTGGACACGGTGTTTGTCGAAACCGTGGGCGGCACGCTCACCGTCAAGGTCGAGAACAACACCGAAACCGGTCTGGGCATCTACGAAGAACCGGTAGACGATGCCAACCAAGCGCTGGGCGATGCCGAGTTTGCGTATGCCAAGCTGGGCCTGTTGATCCTGCTGCAGGTGCGCCCCTACCGCGAAGGCACCACGCGCTACCTGGTGTTCAACCAGCGCACGCAGCAGGTGGTGCGCATCGACGCGATTGGCGCGTCGTGCATGCAGCTGCCGGAGGACCACGGCATCATCTTCCCCGGCGGGTACTACCTGCAGTCGGGCGAGACCAAGCGCTTTGACCTGCCGCCCGAGCTGACCGAGCAGCTGCGCTTCACGCGCATGAAGCGCTCGCCCAACGGTGAAGACGTGGCTTACATCTTCTACGGCACCGTGCCCCCGCCGCAGGGCAGCCCGGCTACGCTGGATGCGGGCTGCTATGCCATCTTCACCTACAACCTCATCGAAAAATCGCTCGCACCGCCCATCCTGGCGGACGGATACAGCACCTTCCCCGACGGCCGCATGCTGGTGTTCCAGGCTGCGCGCGGGGAGGCCACGCGCGTGCACCCCATGCAGCTGTGGCGCACGCCGTTTGCGACCGAAGAACACGCCAGCCGCCAACCTGCAGGCACGGGCTTTTTCGGGCGCGTGGGCAATGCCGACCTGGTGCGCGGCATCTCGGACCTGCTGGGCATTGCCCGCATGGTGCGCGAGCAGGTGCCCACACGCACTGCGTACGAAGACCTGATCCGCCAGTGCCAGCGCTCGCGCGATGCCTACTTCTGGCTGGACGCTGGCGAGGTACAAAACGCTGCGGCCGACCTCGCTGGCATCGAGCAGGCCGCGCAGGCCACGCTGGGCGAGTTTGAAAAGGTCGAAAGCATCCGGCAGGACACGGCCCGCGCTCTGCAAAAGGCCGAAGGCCAGCAGCGCGAGCTGATGACCGCCATCGCCAGCCAGCTATGGCGCAGCCCCAGCGACTTTGTGCAGGCGCTGAACCGCCTGCGCCAGCGCCAGGGCGAGCTGCACCTGCTGCGCGAGCTGCGCTATGCCGACCTGGCCACCATCGATGCGATGGCCGCGCAACTGACGGCTGAACAGCAGCGTGTGGGCGAACGCGCCCTGCAGTTCCTGTCCGACGAAAAAGCCTTTGACGGCCAGCGCCAGGCCCTGGCCAAGGTGGCCGCCGCCCTGCCCCAGGCCGCCACGGCGGGGCAGCTGGCCGAGCACCTGGCCACGCTGGACACCGAGGCCGCGAGTCTCGATTTGCTCAGCGAGCAGCTGGGCAGCCTGCCCGGCGGCGACGCGGTGCAGCGCACCACCATCCTCGACCGCATTGCGCTGCTGTATGCCGACATCAACCGCCTGCGCGCTGATGCCCGCGCGCGCCGCCGCAACCTGGGTGCGGCCGAGCAACGCGCCGAGTTTGGCGCGCAATTCAAGCTGTTTGGCCAAGCCGTGGAGAACGCGCTAGAACTGTCGGACACGCCCGAAAAGTGCGACGAAGCGCTGACACGCCTGCTCGCGCAGCTGGAAGACATCGAAGGCCGCTTTGCCGAGCAGGAAGAGTTTCTGGCCGACATCGCCACCCAGCGCGAAAGCGTGTACGAGGCCCTGTCGGCCCGCCGCCAGAGCCTGGTGGATGCACAACAGCGCCGCGCCAAGGCGCTGGCCGATGCGGCCACACGCGTGCTGGATGGCGTGCCGCGCCGCATCGCCGGTTTTGGCGAGCTGGCCCAGGTGCACAGCTACTTTGCATCCGACCCCATGCTGGCCAAGCTGCGCGAGCAGATAGCCGAGCTGCGCCGCCTGGGCGCGGCCGTGGCGGCGGACGACATCGACACGCGCCTCAAAACCGCCCGCGACCAGGCCGTGCGTGCGGTGCGCGACCAGCGTGACCTGTCTGCCGGCACAGAAGGCGGCCTGAAGCTGGGCAGCCACACCTTCACCATCAACAAACAGCCGCTGGACCTGACCCTGGTGGCCCACGGCGACGGCCTGGCCTGGCAGATCACCGGCACCGACTACCTGGCCCCCGCACACGATGCGCGGCTGCAGGCGTTGCGCCCCTTCTGGCAGCAGGCGCTGGTGTCTGAAACGCCGCAACTGGCGCGCGCCGAATACCTGGCTGCTGAATGGCTGGAGGCCCAGCAGCGCGGCGAGGCCGAGCCCGGCTGGAGCGAGTTGCTGGTGCAGCTGGCCGAGCACGCCAGCACCGATGGCACCGAGCCCACCGCCCCGCCCGCCGTGCTGCTGGATTCGCTGCGCCGCTTTGCCGCCAGCCGCTACCAGGAGGGCTACCAGCGCGGCATCCACGACGATGACGCCCTGGCCATCGTGCGGGTGCTGGCGCCCATCCAGGACGCGGCTGGCCTGCTGGTGTATGGCCCGGCCGAGCGCGCACTCGCCAAGCTCTACTGGCACCTGGGCTTGCGCGAGGAAAGCCGCCACTCCCTGGCGCGCCGCGCCCGCAGCGCGCAGCACATTGCCCAGCTGTTTTCAAAGACCCACCTGCGCGACACGCTGGAGGCCGAAGCTGCGCAAGGCCTGCGCCAGTTTGTGGAGCAGCACCCCGTGCTGACCGCGGAATGGCTGCCCGAACTGGCCCAGGCACTGAGTACCGGCAACGCGGAAGATGCAAGCGACGAGGCCCTGCTGCGCACCCTGGTGGAAGAGGCCGGTGCGTACCTGGTGCGTGAACTGGCGCAGACCGAGATCGGCACCGCTGAGCTGTCCCCCGTCACACCCCAGTGGGTCATCAGCAACACCGGCGCCGACCTGGTGCAAGCCCTGCAGCGCGCGCTGGACCATGGCGGTCTGGCCAGCGCCTGGCAGCGCGATCTGAATGCGGCCGAGCCGCTGGAACGCTGGCGCCTGGCGCGCGGCTGGCTGCGTGCATTTGCGGCCACACAAGCCACGGCCGATAGCACCACACCGGGCCTGGCCTGGATTGACGACGCGGCCACGGCGCTCACTTTTCAGGGCACACGCCGCCGCATCAACACCACGCTGGATGCGCAAGTGGCCGGGCTGCGCAGCGAACACGCGCGCATCCAGCACGGTGCACTGGCGTTCAATCTCAACGACTTCCGCCGCCGCGTGCGCCACCACCGCAGCCACTCGGTGCGTGGCTTCACGCAGCTGCAGGCCCTGCGGCACGAGCTGCTGATGCAAGAAAAAGCGCGCCTGCACCTGGCGCAGTTCCAGGCCAAGCCGCTGGCCACCTTTGTGCGCAACCGGCTCATCGACGAGGTGTACCTGCCGCTGGTGGGCAACAACCTGGCCAAGCAACTGGGCGCCGCAGGCGACAGCGCACGCACCGACCGCATGGGCATGCTGCTGCTGATCTCGCCGCCCGGCTACGGCAAGACCACGCTGATGGAATATGTGGCCAACCGCCTGGGTCTGGTGTTTGTGCGCATCAACTGCCCCGCCCTGGGCCACGGCGTGACCAGCATCGACCCCAGCACCGCGCCCAACAGCGCGGCGCGGCAAGAGCTGGAAAAGCTCAACCTGGGCCTGGCCATGGGCAGCAACGTGATGCTGTACCTGGACGACATCCAGCACACGCACCCCGAGTTCCTGCAGAAGTTCATCGCGCTGGCCGACGGCACCCGCCGCATCGAAGGCGTGTGGCAGGACCAGCCGCGCACCTGGGACATGCGCGGCAAGCGCTTTGCCATCGTGATGGCAGGCAACCCCTACACCGAATCGGGCGACGTGTTCCGCATCCCCGACATGCTGGCCAACCGCGCCGACATCTACAACCTGGGCGACGTCCTCTCGGGCCGCGAGGCGGTGTTTGCGCTGTCGTACATCGAAAACAGCCTGACCGCCCACCCCGTGACCCAGCCCCTGGCTGCGCGCGAGCCGCAGGACGTGCACCTGCTGGTGCGCATGGCACAGGGCGAGGCCATCGACACCAACAGCTTTGCCCACCCCTACAGCGCGGTGGAGCTGCAGGAACTCAAGGGCCTGCTGCAGCGCCTGTTCAAGGTGCGCGATGTGCTGCTGAAGGTGAACCTGGCCTACATCGCCTCGGCCGCGCAGGACGACCGCTACCGCGAGGCGCCGCCGTTTCGCCTGCAAGGCAGCTACCGCAACATGTCGCGCCTGGCGCCGCAGGTCACGCCGCTGATGCAGGACGATGAGCTGGACGCCCTGCTGCGCGACCACTACCGGGGCGAAGCGCAAACGCTGACCACCGGCGCGGAAGAGAACCTGCTGCAACTGGCGCAACTGATTGGCCGCCCCACCCCCGAAGAACAGGAACGCTGGGACCAGATCCGGGGCGACTACCAGCGCCAGCGCAAGATGGGTGGCGCCGAGGACGACCCGAGCGTGCGCGTGACGCGCGGGCTGCTGGACATTGCCCGCAGCGTGGAAGCCCTGCAGCCCCGCAAGGCCACCGAGCAGTTCACGCAGCACATCACCCAACATGTCGCCCAGCCCCTGGCCGCGATTGCGCAGCACCTGGCCCAACCCACGCCCGCGCAGCAGGCGCAGACCTCCGCCCTGGCCCGCATCGAGCCTGCGCTGGCCGCCGTGGCCGAACTGGCCCAGCACCTGCAACAAGGCACCACCCAGACCCAGGCCCAGATGCGCGCCAGCCTGGACGCCACGGCCCAGGCGCTGCAGGCCCTGCAGACCAGCACCCAAACCCTGCACGCCCACAGCGACCAGGCCCAGAGCCAACGCATGGTGGACGCGCTGCTGTCCCTGTCGGTCACCTACCGCCAGCTCATCATGCCGTTGGTCCGTGCCGTGGAAAGCCGCGTGGGTGCCGACGCCAAGATGCACCAGGAGGTGGAGCGGCTGGAGGGCATGATCGACAACCTGCGCGGCGCGCCGCCTGCCAAGTAGCCTGGAACAGCGCACAGGGCGCTGCGTCTGCAGCCAGTGCTCAGGCCGGTTGCGGCGCCGCCCCCGGCGCTGCGGGCGCACGCGCCGTGAGCGCGCTGCCCATCGAGGCGGCCATGATGCAGCCAATGGCCAGCCACTGCACCGCGCTCAGATGCTCGCCCAGCAGCACCATGGCGACCAGCGCGGCCACGGCGGGTTCCATGCTGATCATGATGCCGAAGGCCTCCTTGGGCAGGCGCTTCAGGGCCATCATCTCCAGCGAAATCGGCACTGCGCTGGACACCGCTGCCACCGCCACGCCAATCAGCAACAGGCTGGGCGAGAGCAGCGCCGCGCCCGCGTGCGCCACACCCACCGGCACCACCACCAGTGCCGCCACCAACAGGCCCAGCGACACCGAATGCCCCGCGTGCAAATGCCCCGCGCGTTTGCCAAACACGATGTACAGCGCCCAGAACACCGCCGCGCCCAATGCATAGGCCACGCCCACCGGGTCCAGCATGCTGCCGTTGAGTCCCAGCGGCAGCAGCAGCCCCAGCCCCGCGATGGCCAGCAGCACCCAGACAAAATCCACTGCGCGGCGCGACGACCAGATGGCCACGGCCAGCGGCCCCGCAAACTCGATGGCCACGGCCAGGCCAAAGGGCAACGTGCGCAGCGACATGTAGAACATCAGGTTCATGCCGCCCAGGGCCGCGCCGTACAGCACCACCGACTTCGCGTCGGCCCGGCTCAGGTGCCAGCGCCAGGGCCGCCACAGCAACAGCACCAGCAGCGCCGAGAACCCCACCCGCAGCGCCGTGGTGCCCTGCGCCCCCACGGCCGGAAACAGCCAGTGTTTGGCCCAGGATGTGCCGATGCCCAGCGCCGTCACAGAGCCAAGCACGGCAAGAAAGGGGAGAAATCGGTGGAACACCGCAGAGGTAGAGAAAGAAACTGGCATGCGCAAAAATATAGTTCGCTCACGCCGTGTTTTTGACTCTGATTTGAGGGGTCAAACGCAACTTTCACTCGCCCGTTCTCGCCCCCGCACGAGGTTTCGCATGACCGCACCCGCCGCACTCGACCGCTTCGACCTCGCCATCCTGGACATCCTGCAGACCGACAACACCACGCCCCAGCGTGTGATCGCCCAGGCCGTGAACCTCTCGGCCCCGGCCGTGCAGCGGCGCATCCAGCGGCTGCAGAACACCGGCGTGATCCGCGCCAACGTGGCCGTGCTCGACCCGGAAAAGGTCGGCAAGCCGCTGACCATCATCGTGGAGGTGCACCTGGAGAACGAACGCCCCGACCGCACCGCCCCGCTGCGCGCCCGCATCGCCGCCGAAGCGGCCGTGCAGCAGTGCTACAGCGTGACGGGCGAGGCGGACTACCTGCTGGTGGTGACGGTGGCATCGATGACCGACTACCAGGCGCTGACGCGGCGCCTGTTTGAAGGCGACGACAACGTGCGCTGGTTTCGGACCTCGGTGGCGCTGGAATGCATGAAGACGGGGCTGCGGGTGCCGCTGGACACCGGCCCCGGCATCTGACTACACCCCCAGCATCCGCCGCATCTCTGCCCCGCCAAGCCGCAGCCTCGGCCCACCCAGCAGCTCGCACATGCGCGCATTCAGCGGCGCCGCCATGCCCTGCTGCGCCGCCAGCCGCACCACCGCGCCGCACAGGGCATCAATCTCCGTCACCCGCCCGGCTTCCAGGTCGTCCCACATGGATGAGCGGGCGGTGGCGTCGATCTGCAGCATGCGTTTGGCCAGGCGGGTGAACAGCCAGTTGGGCAGGCGCAGCACAGAGGGCAGCATGGTGGGCGACACGGCCGTGACCTTTGCAGGCGTGATGCCTGCACGGGCCATCACGCCCAGGGCCTCGGACTGCAGGGCGGCGAACACGCTTCGGCAGTTGCGATCAAGCAGTTCTTGCCGCAGGGGCAGGTTAGACAGTGCGTTGACCGGGTTGTTGAGGTTGAGCAGCAGCTTGCCCCACTGAACGGCGCGGATGTCGGGCGGCAGCACGGTGGCCAGGCCTGCGGCGGCAAAGACCGGTGCGATGCGCTCGGTGGCCGCATCGCGCTGCAACTGCAGGTGGCCCGCTGTGGCGCGGTGCACATGCGCGCCGCGCAGCACCACGTTGTAGGGCACCATGCCTGCCAGTACGTTCAGGCCCGGCGCCAATGCCTGGATGCGGGCCACGTTGTCCACGCCGTTTTGCAATGAGATGACGGGGGTGCCGGGCGCACACGCGGCCGCCAGCTCGCGTGCGGCGGATTCGGTGGCGCCACTCTTGACGCACAGCAGGACGATGCTGTCCGCGCCCGGCGCCGCCTCGGCCAGGGTGGCCGCCAACCGCAGCGCCGGGGCGCCAGCGGGCACGGTGTGGTCAAAGCCATCCAGGTCGGTCACGCGCAGGCCTTGCGCGGTGATGGGCTGCAGCGCGTAGGCGCGGCCCACCAGGGTCACAGCCTGGCCATGCGCGGCCAGGCGGCCGCCCACATAACAACCGATGGCGCCTGCGCCGAGAACGATGAAGTGCATGGCAACGAAATCCTTGGAGAGTGGGCCCGATGCCCGCTGGCATTGTGCAGACCGGGCGGCACGCAGTCTGGCGCGCAGGCGACGCTGAGCCCATTCATGCCTTTTCACGCTGGAACTTATGGCTTTTTTGGCCTTCTTCGCCCGACCATCATGCGCTGATAGCTATAAAATATATAGCAATCTGGCCTCATACCATCAGCCAAACCGCAGTGCCACCCGCAGCCCGCCCAGGCGCGGGGAGCGGTCCAGCCCCACGGCCGCCCCGTGACGCTGCGCAATGGCTTGCACGATGGCCAGACCCAGACCACTGCCGGGGGCGCCGTCGGCGGTGTCACGCACAAAACGCTGCATCACGCGCTCGCGGTGCTCGGGGGCGATGCCGGGGCCGCTGTCTTCCACCGTGAGGAGGGCCCGGCCATGGTCGGTGCCCACCTGCACGTCCACCTGGCCGCCAGGCGGGGTGTATTTGATGGCGTTGTCGAGCAGGTTGCGCACCAGCATGCGCAGGGCCTCGGCACTACCCCGCACCATCACGGGCACGGTGGCGGCTTCGGAGTCGAGCAGGCCCACGTCCATGCTGCGCGCCTGGGCGGCGGGCGCCACATCGGCCAGGGCCAGCTGGGCGATGGCGCGCAGATCCACAGGCTCGGTTGCCGTGGATCCGGCTTCCTGCCGTGCCAGCGTGAGCAACTGCTCGACCAGGCGCGTGGCGCGGTCGATGCCGGCCGACAGGCGTTCGATGGCGGCGGCGCGCGCGGTATCGTCGCCCGCGCGCTGCAGGCCCTGCAGCTGCAGGCGCAGCGCGGCCAGGGGCGAGCGCAGTTCGTGCGCGGCATCGGCCACAAAATGTTCCTGCGCTTCGAAAGCCCGTTGCACGCGCTCGAACAGCAGGTTGAGTTCGCTCACCAGGGGCTGCACCTCGTCGGGCAGCTGGGCATCGCTCACGGGCGAGAGGTCGTCGGCCTGCCGCTGGGCGAGCTGGCGGCGCACGCGCTCCACCGGGGCCAGCGAGCGGCTCACGCCCCACCACACGGCCAACACCAAGAGCGGCGCCATGAAGGCCAGCGGTGCCAGCGTGCGCAGCGCCAGGCTGCGGGCCATGCCCTGACGCACGGCCATGTTCTGCGCCACCTGGATGACCTGCGAGCGCGTCTGCATCGAGAACACGCGGTAGGTGCCGCCGCGTGCCTGCACGTTGGTGAATCCCAGCACGGCAATCTGCGGCAGGGCCGCGCCCACGGCGGATTCAAAAATGCGCAGGCCCTCATTGGTCCACACCTGCACGATGAATTCGTGGTTCTCGTCCTCGGGGTCCAGCCCCGGGCCCAGGCCCTGCGCGTCCACCGGCAGGCCCGAGCGCAGGGCCAGCGCGGTCTGCTGCATGTGGTAGTCGAACAGCGCATCGGCTTCATCCAGCGCGCTGCGGTAGGCCAGTGCGCCCTGCACCGCCCCAGCCAGCACGATGGCGGCCAGAAGGAACACCAGCAGCCGCATGCGCAAGGAGCGCGGGAGCAGGCCCCGCAGGGCGTGGGAAAGCTTGTCCATCACGTTTTGGGTACGAGATAACCGACGCCGCGCACATTCAGCACCAGCTCGGGCCCCAGCTTCTTGCGCAGGCCGTGGACGTACACCTCCACCGCATTGCTGCTCACCTCGTCGCCCCAGCCGTAGAGCTTGTCTTCGAGCTGCTGGCGTGACAGCACCATGCCAGGGCGGGCGATGAGCGGCTCCAGCACGGCCCATTCGCGCCCCGACAGCACCACGGGCGTGCCACGCACCGTCACCTCGCGCGTGGCAGGGTTGATGCTCACGCCCCGGTGCTCGTACACGGGCTCGGCCCGCCCCGCAGCGCGGCGCAGCAGAGCGCGGATGCGGGCCAGCAACTCGTCCAGGTCATAGGGCTTGAGCACGTAGTCGTCGGCACCGGCATCGAGCCCCTCGATGCGCTGGGCCACGGCGTCGCGGGCCGTGGCCACCAGCACGGGGGTGCGGTCCTTGCGGGTGCGCAGGTCGCGCAGCACGGCCAGGCCGTCGCGTTTGGGCAGGCCCAGGTCGAGCAGCACGAGGTCGTAGGGCTGGGTGCGCAAGGCCGTGTCGGCGGCGTCGCCGTCGCGCGCCCAGTCCACCGCGTAGTGTTCGGCGCGCAGCAGGTCTTGCACGGCTTCGCCGATCATGGGGTCGTCTTCAACCAGCAACAGGCGCATGGCGGCGGTCTACGAGGAAAGAAGAGAGCATGGCGCGAGGATAGCGGCTGCCCGGCTCTGGGTTTCAACTTCATCTGTAATAATAATTATTTTCATTTGCATTTGAAAATGACATACCGCCGAACCGCCTTGGGCAGCCCCGCCTCCCCCTCTTGCACCTTTGCGCCCACCGCGCTGGGCCTGGCGTGCCTGCTGGCCTGTGCGGCGGCGCAGGCCCAGGGCACAGGTGATGCAACCGCCACCTCGGCCCAGCTGGCCGACGTGACGGTGCGTGCCACCGCGCTGGAAGATGCGGCCGACCTGCAACTGCGCCGCCCGGTCAGCGCAGGCGCACTGGGCGAGCGCAGTGCGTTGGAGACGCCCTACTCCAGCCGCGTGGTCACCGCCGAAACGATTGAGCAGACAGCGCCCAACAAGCTGGGGGATCTGTTCTTTACCGATGCATCGGTGTCGGACAACAGCGCCAGCGTCGGGGCCTGGGCCAGCTACCTCACGGTGCGCGGGCTGGATCTGGACTGGCAGAACGCCTACCGCATCGATGGGCGCCCCTTCATCAGCTACGTGACCACGCTGCCCTACGAGCACATGGAACAGGTGGAGTTGCTCAAGGGCGCCACGGGCTTCATGTATGGCTTTGGCAGCCCCGGCGGCCTGGTGAACTATGTGACCAAGAAGCCGCCCGCCAGCGCCGCGGCGGCCGAGCGCAGCGTGGGCCTGGGCATCAACTCGAAGAGTCTTTGGCGCGCGCACGCAGACCTGGGCGGACGTGCAGGTGAGGAGGGCCGCTGGGGCTACCGCCTGAACGCCACACATGAGCAGGGCAGCACCTTCAACGACGGGAATCTGCGGCGCAACGCGGTATCCCTGGCGCTGGATGCACGGCTCACACGCGACCTGAGCTGGGAGTTCCAGTCGCTCTACCAGGATCGCCTCTCGCGCGATGCCGAGCCCACCATCACCACCGCATCCCTGGCGGGCACACGGCTGCCTTCGCCCATCGCCAATGACAATGGCCGTCTGGTGGGGCCGGGCAACTTTGCAGACAACACGTTCCAATATGTCTCCACCGGCCTGAAGTACCAGATCGCACCCGACTGGCAACTGCGCAGCAGCTACAGCTACAGCGGCACGCGCACGCGGCGCAATGAGACGGTGCTGGACCTGCTGGACGCCGCAGGCAACTACCGCAACGACCGCTCGGACTATGGGGAGTCCTACCAGTTCCGGCACCTCGACGCGGTGCTGCAGGGGCGCCTTGTCACTGGCGGATTGCAGCACCAGATCGTTGCCGGCGCCGCATGGCAGGAGCAGGCCAACGACTACTCTGCCAACGGGTTCTACGGCACCGTGGGCACCGGCAACCTGGGCAGCCAGAACACCCTGGGCTACATCAGCCAAGGCGATTTGGCGAGCCTGGGGCTGTTCCGCGCGGTAGAGGTCACGCAAAAGGCCGTGTTTGTGAGCGACACCATTGCGCTGTCTCCCCAGTGGTCTGTGCTGGCAGGCCTGCGCTACACCCACTACACGCAGCGCGGGTTTGCCACCGGTGGTGCAGAGACATCGCGCTACAACAAATCGGGTGTGATCACGCCATCGCTGGCGCTGATGCACCACCTCACGCCGCAGACCATGGCCTATGCCAGCTTTGTCGAAGCCCTGCAGCCCGGCACCTCGGTGAGCAACCCGGCCTACACCAACTATGGAGCCTTGCTGGACCCGCTCAAGAGCCGCCAGTATGAGGTGGGCATCAAGACCGAGCAGGCCAGCTGGGCGGCCACAGCAGCGCTGTTCCGCATCGAGAAGAAGGCAGAGTACGTAGCGGTGAACGGCGGCGCCAGCACCGTGGTGCAGGACGGTCAGTCCACCTTTCAGGGTCTGGAGCTGGGCGCTACGGCGCGCCTGGGTGCCCAATGGCGCCTGGGTGGCAGCCTGATGCTGCTGGACAGCGAGTACGGACGGGGCAACGCCCACACCGGCAATCGCGTGGTGGGCGCCCCCAAGACCATGGCCACGGCCCAGCTGGCTTACCGGGTGGCGCAAGTGCCTGGGCTGCAACTGACTGCGGGCATCAAGCACACGGGCAACACACCGCTGCGCCCCTCGGGTGAACTGAGCACGCCCGCCTTCACGCTGCTGAACCTGGGCGCCACCTACGACACGCTGATGGGCGGCTATGCCACCACCTGGCGCGCGTCCATCAACAACGCAGCGGACAAAAAATACTGGCTTTACCAGTACGCCAACTACGTGAAGGCGGGCGATCCGCGCACCTTCAACCTGAGCGCCACCGTGCGGTTCTGACAGCGCGCGCAAGGCTTACCCCAGGCGCACCGGCACAAAGATCTTGTTGCCGTCGCGCGTGATCAGCAGCGCCACCGACTTGCCTGCCTTGGCCATGGCCGCGCGCACCTGCTCGATGTTCTTGGCGGGTGCGCCGTTGATGGCCAGCAGCACATCGCCCGGCTGCACCCCGGCGGCCGCAGCGGGGCCGCGCGCCTGCTCGATCACCAGGCCCTCGCTCACGCCCACCTCCTGGCGCTCCTCGCGCTCCAGCGGGCGCAGCGACAGGCCCAGCTGGCCCTTGCCCACGGCATCGTCGTTGCGCGCTTGTTTGATGGCCTTGTCGCTGGCGTCGCCAAGGGTGGCGGTCAGCTCCACGGGCTTGCCCTGGCGCCACACCGACAGTTTGGCCTGCTGCCCGGGCTGCGCCTGGCCCACCCAGGCGGGCAGATCGCCCGAGGCCACAATGGGCTGGCCGTCCACCTGACGGATCACGTCACCCGCCTGGAGGCCGGCCTTCTCTGCGGGGCTGCCCTTGCTGACGCTGGCCACCAGCGCGCCTTCGGGCTTGTCGAGGTTGAACGACTCGGCAAATGCCTGGTTCACCTCCTGCACCGCCACGCCCAGTTGCGCATGGCGCACCTTGCCCGTGGCGACGATCTGGTCCTTGATCTTGGCGGCCAGCTCGATGGGGATGGAGAAGGACAGTCCCTGGTAGCCGCCCGAGCGGCTGTAGATCTGCGAGTTGATGCCCACCACCTCGCCGCGCGCATTGAACAGCGGCCCACCCGAGTTGCCGGGGTTCACCGCCACGTCGGTCTGGATGAAGGGCACCAGGCTGTCGTCGGGCAGCGAGCGGCCCTTGGCGCTGACCACACCGGCCGTCACGCTGTTTTCAAAGCCGAAGGGCGAGCCGATGGCCAGCACCCATTCGCCCACCTGCAGGTCGCGCGTGCTGCCCAGGCGCACCGTGGGCAGATCCTTGGCGTCGATCTTGAGCACGGCCACATCGGTCTTGGGATCGGCGCCCAGCACCTTGGCGCGGAACTCGCGGCGGTCGGTGAGCTTGACGGTGACATCGCTCGCACCCTTGACCACATGGGCGTTGGTCAGCACCAGGCCGTCGGGGCTGACGATGAAGCCGGAGCCCTGGCCGTGCGTGGGCACGTTGGGCTGGGCCTGGGGGCCCGCACCGCCCGGAAAGCCGAACTGGCGGAAAAATTGGTAGAACGGATCGTTCGGATCCATCTGCGGGCCCCGGCCTTGGCGCGCGGCGGGCTGGCCTTCGTCTTCGCCGTCGTCATCGGCCATCGCGGTCTTGGTGCTGCCCGTCACGCTGATGTTGACCACCGCCGGGCCGTTCTGCGCGGTGATCTGTGCAAAGCTGGGCAGCGCGCCGCCGGGGGCGGCCGGGGCCTGCGCCACGATGGCAGGAGGCGGGGTCAAGGCGCGGGCCTGGTGCCCGGTGATGAGGCCCGCGCCCATGGCGCCCACTGCACCGGCGGCCACCAGGGCCAGGATGAGGCGGCGGGGGGTGGAAATCAGCGTGGTCGTGTTCATGGTGGTATGCCTTTTCCATCGGAGTTGCGATGGAAGGCAGTGTGGGCACGCACGCTTAGACGAAACTTAGGCGCGACGAAGGCGGCGTCGCACCGGACCGGCTGGCTGCAGGCTAAGCAGCCCCGCGCCCTTTCTGGCTCTCGAAGTAGACCACCTTGCGCGCGCGCATCACGTCGCCCAGCGGGCGGTGCGCAGCCAGGGCCTGCCAGGGGTCGAACACGGCAGCTTCGACCTGCGCGGCCAGTGTGGGGTCGGCCGCTGGATCTTGGCGGGGCAAGGTCAGCCGGGCCACCGTGGTGTAGGGCGTGGGCCAGTCCACGCTGGCGTCTTCAATGGGGGTGGTGGCTTCGTCCACAAAGGGCTGCAGTTGCAGGTCCCACACCAGATCCTGCTGGCGCAGGCGGGCCGAAAACTCGGCGTTCCAGTCGTCCTGCACCTGGGTGACCGGCGCGCCGTTGGAGGCATGGGGCACCAGGCGGACACGCACCGCATACGGCCCGCACGCAATGGGCGCCGCACTGTGCACGGCATGCGCAGCAAAGCCGCCGAAGGGTCGGCCGAAAGTCTTGACCGTCTTGGCGATCTGCCTGGCGGCCCCCAGCAGCCCGTGGCGCCGCACCAGGAACTTGATCAGCGCGCCGCCCCCATGCGATGCCGCCACCACAAAGTCCACAAACTCGCCACTCTGGGGAAAGGCAAACTTCTCCTGGTTGATGAGCAGGAAGTCCTGGCTTTTGGCGGACCCGTTGCCCAGGGCGGAATCGCCCTGCACGCCCAGCACACTGAAGGCAAAGCCCCGGATGTCCGGCTTGCGGTCGGAGGTGGTGTCCATGCCACCGTTGCTCAGCCGCACCCGCACTTCGTACGACCCGGGCTGGGCAAACAGCCCCTGGGCCGCAAACGCGGGCAGATCGCCCAGCACCTCCAGCTGGCCTCGGGCGGCCGTGAGCTGCTTGCGGTGCAGGCCCCGCCCCTTGCCGTATTTTTGCGACTTGCGTGCCTGCAACTCGGCAAACTGGCGCGCATACCCGGCAAAGCGCTGCGCTTCATCGGGAGCCACCACTTCTTTCCAGCCGGTGCTGGGGGTGTAGCGTGTGTCCATGGGCCACCTCTCGTTTGAAAGCCAGCGCGCATGGTAGCGCGCCGCACCCCAAACCGGCACCCCTTCAGCCAATCCGCTACGGGCTCAAAAATCGGTACACGATGGCCCCCTGCACCTCCTCGCCGGGTGCGAGCCACCGCACCGGAAAGGCGCGGTGGTTGGGCGCATCGGGGTACTCCATGGGCTCCAGGCAGATGCCGTCGCCCGGCTGCCAGAGCCAGCCACCCGGTCCTTCCCCACGCCCCAGGTCCCGCGCGGGGTCTGCCTTGAGGCCATGGCCTGCGTACACCTGCACGCCGGGCGCGGTGCTCCAGACCTCCATGGCGCGGCCACTCACCGGCTCGCTGAGCAGCGCGGCCAGGCGCAGGCCGGGTGGGGTGGTGGATGCAGCCGGGGCGGCGCGGGATGTGCCCGGTTCATCCAGCACGAGGTAATGGTCCAGCCCACCGGCCAAGGCCAGTTGCTCATGGGGCGTTGCGATGGCATCCGCCACACGGCGGGCCTGGCGGAAGTCGAACGGCGTGCCCGGCACACCTGCCAGCGCGCCGTTTGGGCACACATCGGCGGCCAGTGGCACATAGCGGCTGGCTGGCACCTGCAGGCTGTGGCCGTGGGTGCTCCCCCGGCCGGCCAGATTGAAGAACGCATGCCCCGTCAGGTTGAGCACCGTGGGCGCACGCAAGGCCTGGGCCATCCAGGCCATGTGCAGCGCGTTGTCGGCCGTGACTTGCAGGTGCAGCTGCACATGTACATCACCCGGTACACCGTCGTCTTCGGTGCGAAAGGTGTGGTTCAGGGTGAGTGCATCGGCCCGCACGCCATCCACCGCAAACACCTGAAATCGGCTGCCACGCGGCCCGCCGTGGTGGTGGTGTGGGCCGCTGTTGGTGGGCAGCTGCAGGTGCGAGCCATCTGGCAGGGTGATCCTGCCCGCACGCAGCCGCCCCGCCCAACGGCCAATGAGTGCACCCATGGAGAGCTGGCCGTCCAGGTAGCCCTGCAGGCTGTCATAGCCCAGCGCCACATCGGCCAGGCCGCCCTGCCCATCGGGCACCGCCACCTGCACTAGGCGGGCGCCGTAGTTGCTCACGGCCACCTGCAGGCCGCCCGCGCCGTGCAGGGTAAACAAATCGGTGCGCTGGCCATGCAGGTCGCGCTGGAATGCCTCGCGGGAGAGTGTGTAAGCCATGCGCCGAGTCTATTTCGTGAAGCTGGCTGCGTCGCGCGTGACCAGCCAGATGCCCCCGCACACCAGCACCAGGGCCAGCAGGTTCTTCCACTCCAGCAGCGCCTCGCACAGGAACAGTGCTGACAGTGCCGCGCCGAAGATCGGCACCGTGAAGTTGAACACCGTGACCTGGCTCACGCGGTTGTGCTTGAGCAAGATGCTCCACAGCGAGAAAGCGGCCGAGGACAGCAGCGCCAGGTACACCAGCAGCAAGGCCGAGCCCCAAGTGAAGCCCGTGAGCGCGCCGCCCAGGCCCCAACCGATGGCCAACAGCGCCGCGCCGCCGATGCCCAGTTGCCAGCCCGTCATCACCACCGAGTCCATGCGCTGCGACACCTGCTTGCCGTAGATGCTGGCCGCAGCCAGCACCAACGCAGCGATCACCACAAAGCCTTCACCCAGCAGCGTGAAGTCCAGGTCCAGCGTGCCGCGCCCCAGGTTGACCACCATCACGCCCGCAAAGCCCACCAGGCAGCCCCACAGCTTGGCGTGGCTCAGGCGGTCGTTGTGGTAGACCCAGTGCGCAAGCAGCACGCTGAAAAACGTACCGGTGGCATTCATGATGGAGCCCTTGACGCCCGTGGTGTACGCGAGGCCCACGTAGAAAAAAACGTACTGCAGCGTGGTCTGCGCCAGGCCCAACACCACCAGCTGCCGCCCGGCCACAAAGCCCAGCCCCCCGATGGCCTTGCGCGTAGCTGCTGCCCAGGCCAGCAGGATCAGCCCCGCGCCCAGAAAGCGCCAGCCTGCAAACACGAGCTGCGTGGGAATGTCATTGCGGGCGATGCCGAACCAGGCGTAGCCGGTCTTGATAGCAGGGTAGGAGCTGCCCCAGAGCAGGCAACACAGCAGCGCCAGCGCCACCACGACCTTGCGGTCGGAAAATCGGGTGTGACCCATGAGAAACGGTCTTTCAAGGACAACAGCCCTTGCAGGCAAGGGCTGTTGAGAAGGGAACACAAAGGGCCTTGGCCCGAGAAATTCAGGTCACCGGTGCGGGGTTGAACAGCACCAGCGCGTTGTGCAGCTTCCACTGCTCGGCCCAGGTCTTCTTGCGGCCGCTCGCCACGTCGAGCAGCAGGTGGAACATCTCCCAGCCCAGGTCTTCGATGGTGGCCTCGCCATCGGCGATCTTGCCCGCGTTGATGTCCATCAGGTCATGCCAGCGGCGCGCCAGGTCGCTGCGTGTGGCCACCTTGACCACCGGGCATTCGGCCAGGCCATAGGGCGTGCCCCGGCCGGTGGTGAACACATGCAGGTTCATGCCCGCAGCCAGTTGCAGTGTGCCGCAGATGAAGTCGCTGGCGGGTGTGGCGGCGTACACCAGGCCGCGCTGGTCGCGGCGCAGTTTCTCGCCCGGGGCCAGCACATGCGCAATGGGCGCGGTGCCGCTCTTGATGATGGAGCCCATGGCCTTCTCGGCGATGTTGGACAGGCCGCCCGCCTTGTTGCCCGGCGTGGTGTTGGCCGCGCGGTCCACGCGGCCGCGGTCCAGGTAGCGGTCGTACCAGCCCAGTTCGCGCACTATGGATTCGGCCACTTCGGGCGTGGCGGCACGGCTGGTGAGCTGCTCCACGGCGTCGCGCACCTCGGTGTTCTCGCTGAACATCACCGTGGCGCCCGCGCGCACCAGCAGGTCGGCACAGAAGCCCACGGCCGGGTTAGCGGTGACGCCCGAGAACGTGTCGCTGCCACCGCACTGCACACCCAGCACCAGTTCGCTGGCCGGGATGGTCTCGCGGCGGCGGGCGTTGAGGCGCTCCAGGTGGGGCCGCGCGCTTTGCACGATGTGGTCGAGCATGGACATGAAACCCACATGCTCGTCGGCCTGTAGGCACACCGTCTCGGGGCCCAGCGCCGCGTCGCGCTCGTCGGTGATGGGGAAGCTGCCCGGGGGAAGCAGGCGGTCGGGCTGCAGCTTTTCGCAGCCCAGGCTCACCACCATGACCTCGCCGCCAAAGTTGGGGTTGAGGCTGATGTTGCGCAGTGTGCGGATGGGGATGATGGCGTCGGGCGCATCAATGGCCACGCCGCAGCCGTAGGTGTGCTCCAGGCCGATCACATCGTCCACATGCGGAAACAAGGGCAGCAGCTCGGCCTTGATGCGGCGCACGGCTTGCGCCACCACACCGGCCACACACTGCACGGTGGTGGTGATGGCCAGGATGTTGCGCGTGCCCACGGAGCCATCGGCATTGCGGTAGCCCTCGAAGGTGTAGCCCGTCAAAGGTTCGAGCGCCGGGGACTTCACCGTGGCCATGGGCAGGCCTTCGAGCGCGCGGGCCGATGGAATCTGCAGCAGGCGCTCGTGCACCCAGCTACCGGCTGCAATGTCTTTCAGCGCGTAGCCGATGGGCACGTTGTAGCGGCGCACCACATCGCCCTCGGCCATGTCCTGCAGAGCCACCTTGTGGCCTTGCGGTACCTTGTCGCGCAGCGCCAAGCCTGCGCCGGGCACACCGGGCGGCAGCACGGTGCCGGCAGGCAGGCCCCCGTCGTTGGCGACGATGGCGACGTTGTCGTCCGGGTGCATGCGGATGGTGAGGGCAGGTCGGGTCATCTGGTGGTTCTTGTCAGAGTCGGCAATCGCAGCAGACGTCATGCGCGCGGCTGCAGGGCAGCATCGTTATCCAGTTCGGATTCAGGCCCACATCGTGCTCTGTCACCTGCGTCAGCGAGCCGCTGGCGGGCGCAATCATGTGCACACCCACACGGTGGCTCAACTGGCCTGCGGCCAGCAGGTGGCGGCCGTCCGGCGTGATGGCGAAGCCCCGGGGCTGCAGCTGCGTGTGCCAGTGTCCGATGGGGTTCAGCATGCCACTGGCAGCATCCACGGCAAAGCCCGCCAGTGTGTGGCTGTTGCGTTCGCTGGTGTACAGCCAGCGGCCATCCGGGCTCAGGTGCAGGTCCGCACCCCAGGCCGGGCCTGCAAAGCCCGCCGGCAATGTGGGCAGGCTTTGCAGCAGCTCCAGGCCGCCGCTGGCTTCGTCCCACGCCAGCACATGCACACAGCCATCCAGCTCACCCAGCAGATAGATGCGGTCGCCCCGCGCGTTGAAGCGCAGGTGCCGGGGACCTGTGCCTGCTGGCAGGGCGAACACGGCAGGGTCGGTGGGTTGCAGCGCGCCCGTGGCGGCGTCGAATCGGTAACGGTGCAATTGCCCGCCCCCCAGTGAAGCAGCCAGCACAAAGCGGTTGTCGGGGCTGGCCAGCGCACTGTGGGCGTGGCGACCGGTGGCGTACGTGGTGGCACCACGCCCCGCAGCGACCACCCCGTCGGCAGCGATGGCCTGCACCGCGACCAGGTCCGCACCGTAGGAAGCACTCAGCAGCCAGCGCCCTGTGTTATCGGTGGCTAGGTAGGCCATGCTGGCGGGCAAGGGGGCCTCGGCCAGCATCTCGGTGCGGCCCGCGCGTGCATCCACAGCCAGGGTGACCACGGCCAGCGGGTCGCTGCGGCGCGCCACATACAGATGGGTACGGTCGGGGCTGAGCGCCATGGGCATGAGCTGCCCGCCCAGCGCCAGGACCTGCTCGGTGCGCAGCTGCCCCGAATCCGACGCCAGACGGAGCACATGCAACTCACCGCTGTCAGCGCAGGAGACAAATACCAGGGTATCGGTAGCCATCGTGTGTGTAACCATTTCAGTGCACCACGGAGCTGCCCACTACCCTCGGCCGATGGAACGAGCAGGGACCAGGCCAGAGGCGCCGAGCAAGGGCCGCCCCGCAGTGAGGGCGTCGTCCCCCTTGAGGGGGAAGGCGCCGAAGGCGACTCAGGGGGTGCTTCATTTCTTCACAGTCCCATCGCGCGGGGCAGCCACAGCGAAATCGCGGGCACATAGGTCACCATCAGCAGCACCACAAACAGCGCCACAAAGAACGGCATCATGGCCCGGGTCACGATGCCCAGCGGTAGCTTGGCTACGGCAGCCCCGGTAAAGAGCACCGTGCCCACGGGCGGCGTGATGAGGCCAATGCCCAGGTTGACCATCATGATCATGCCAAAGTGCACCGGATCCACGCCCATCATCTTGACCACCGGCAGAAGGATGGGGGTGAGGATCAGGATCAGTGGCGACATGTCCATCAGGCAGCCCAGCAGCAACAGCATGATGTTGATCAGGGCCAGGATGACGTATTTGTTGTCCGACAGGCTGGTGAGGAAGGCCGTGACCTTCATGGGGATCATCATCATCGTCATCAGGTAGCCAAAGGCTGCCGCAAAGCCGATGAGGATCATCACCACCGTGACGGTCTTCACCGTGCGGTGCACCAGCTTGGGCAGGTCGCGCCACTTGTAGTCACGGTAGATGAACATGGTCACGAAGAACGCCCACACCACGGCAATCGACGCCGACTCGTTGGCCGTGAACACGCCCGACAGGATGCCGCCCAGGATGATGACCATGGTCATCAGGCCCCACAGCGCCTCCACACAGATCTTGAGCGCCTGCTTGAGCGGGATGACCTCGCCCTTGGGGTAGCCTTCGCGCCGCGCTGTGAACAGGCACAGCGCCGCGAGCGTGAGGCCCATGAGCAGCCCCGGCAGCACACCGGCCATGAACAGCGCGGCAATCGACACCGTGCCCCCGGCCGCCAGCGAATACAGCACGGCGTTGTGGCTGGGCGGGATCAGGATGGCCTGCACCGAGCCGCTCACGGTGACGGCCGTGGCAAAGGGGCGCGGGTAGCCTTTTTTCTCCATCTCGGGGATCAGCACCGAGCCGATGGACGCGGTATCGGCCACCGACGAGCCCGAGATGGCGCCGAAGAAGGTGGACGCCAGGATGTTCACCAGCGACAACCCGCCCCGGATGAAGCCCACCAGCACGCCCGCAAAGGCCACCAGGCGCCGCGCCATGCCCCCCTCGGCCATGATGGCACCAGCCAGCACGAAGAACGGAATGGCCAGCAGCGAGAACTTGTTGACGCCCGAAGCCACCTGGATCATCACCGCGTCCAGCGGAAGATCGATCCATAGCGCGCCCGCCAGCGCCGACAGGCCCAGCGAATACGCAATCGGCACGCCGATCATCATGAGCACAAAGAAGGTGCCCAGCAGTACCAGGGTATCCATGATCAGGCGCCTTCCGTCAGTTCTTCAAAACGCACGATGCGCCGGTGGTTCTGCGGCCCGAAGACCATCTTCTCCAGCACGAACAGCAGCGTCACGGCTGCGCCGATGGGCAGCGACGCATAGGTGGCGCCCACGGGCAACCAGGGCAGCTCCGCAATGCCCTGGCCCCAGGTTTCAATGCACAGATTGGTGCCATACCAGGCCACAAAGCCGCAGATGACCAGCATGAGCACATCCACCAGCACCGCCAGCAGCCGCTGTAGGGGGGCAGGCAATTTTTCGGTGAGCATGTTGACGGCAATGTGGCCACCCGCACGGTAGGCCGCCGCAGCGCCGATGAAGGTGAACACCATCATCAGCAGGATGGCGATGGGTTCGGGCCACTGCGACCCCGTGCCCATCACGTAGCGGCTGAAGACGCCCCAGGGGATGATCAGCGACATGAAGAAGATGGCCGTGCCGGCGGCCCAGATGGTGGCCAGGTACAACCGGTCCATCCAGCGCAAAAAGGGGTGGTCCATAAGAATGGGTCCAAGGGGCAAAGAGAAAGACGCAGGCGCCCCACCAGGAGCTTTGCCCGCGCAAGGCTTGGCGGTACTTACTTCACCGCCTCGATGCGCTTCATCAGGTCCGCATAGTTGGCGCCGTACTTGGCGCGCACGGGGGCCGTGGCGTCATAGAAAGCCTTGGTGTCCACGTTGATGAACTCCACGCCCGCTGCCTTGAGCTTGGCGGTGTAGTCCTCCACGCTCTTGTCCCACAGGGCGCGCTGCTCCAGCTGCGCTTCGCGGCCAAACTTCTTGAGCAGGGCCTGGTCGTCCTTGGAGAGCTTGTCCCACGTGACTTTCGACACCACCAGCAGTTCGGGAATGATCAGGTGGTTGGTCTGCGTGTAGAACTTGGCGCCCGTGCTGTAGTGGTTGCTGGTGAAGAAGCTGGGCGCATTGTTTTCAGCGCCGTCCACCACACCGGTCTGCAGGGCGGTGAACACTTCGCCGTACCCCATCGAGATGCCGTTGCCGCCCATGGCGTTCATGGTGTCCACAAACAGCGGGTTGCCCATCATGCGCACCTTCTGGCCCTTGAGGTCAGCGGGGCTGCGCACAGGCTTCTTGGTGTACAGGCTGCGCGATCCGCCGTCCATCCAGCCGATGGCCACCAGCTTGGCGGGCGATGCGCTGATCTTGGCCAGCAGTTCGTCGCCAATCGCGCCGTCGATCACCGCGCGCATGTGGTCCTGACTCCGGAACACGAAGGGCATGTTGAACACGTTCACTTCCGGCACCACCGTTCCCACCGGGCCGAGCGAAGTGCGCAGGATGTTGATGGCGCCGAACTGCGTCTGCTCGATCATTTCCTTCTCGCCGCCCAGCACGCCGCCGGGGAAGGTCTGGATCTTCAGGCGGCCTTGCGTGGCGGCTTCGAGCTTTTTGCCCATGTTTTCCACCGCCACCACGTTGGGGTAACCAGCGGGGTGCACGTCGGCCGCCTTCAGCACCATGGACTGGGCCTGGGCGGCAACGGGAAGCATTGCCATCGCGGCCACAGCGGCGGCGCAGGCAGTCAGCAGGGATCGGCGAAAGGTCATGGTTTGTCTCCGGTGGAATGGTTTTTAAGAGATTAGGAATGGACAGGAATCCCGGCGCCGGGGGTCATTCGAAAGGGCCAGTGCGCACGAACGGACCGCCCTGGTAGATCACGGCGGGGTCGGTCAGGTCGGGGTGTGGGTCGGCGGCTTCGACCTTGGCGCGGAAGGGCTCGGAGCTGTCCTCGGGCCGGTAGCCTATGTGGCGCGCCAGGGTGTTGTCCCACCAGGTGGTGGTGTTGTCGCCCATGCCATAAATGATGCTGTGCCCCACCACGGGGGCGGTGAGGCTGGCAACGACGAGGCGCTCCAGGTCGTCGTAGCTCATCCAGGTGGCCAGCATGCGGCGGTTGCGCGGCTCGGGAAAGGATGAGCCTATGCGCAGGCACACGGTTTCGATGCCGTAACGGTCGAAGTAGAAGCGCGAGAGATCTTCGCCAAACGCCTTGGACACGCCATAGAGCCCATCAGGGCGCGCCGGGTCGCGCAGGCCGACCACCTCGTCCTGGCGATAAAAACCCGTGACATGGTTGGAGCTGGCAAACACCACCCGCTTGACGCCCTGCTTGCGTGCTGCTTCATACAGGTTGTAGACGCCGACGATGTTGGCCTGCAGGATGGGTTCCCAAGGCTGCTCGGTGGACACGCCACCGAGGTGCACCACGGCATCGACGCCCTCCAGCAGGCCGAGCACAGCGCCCACATCTTCAAGGCGTGCGGGGCGCAGCTCCTCTCCAGCGCCTTCATCGCCCAGGTTCGCGATGTCCGACAGGCGCAAGGTGGTGCAGTAGGCCTTCAGCCGGGTGCGCAGCTCCTGGCCCAGGCCTCCGGCTGCTCCGGTCAGCAGCAGGCGTTGAAAGCGGAGGGGCGTCGGATGGCAAGGCATGGCGGTTACAAAGGCAGAGGTTCTTGGTACAGTGGCAGCACATTTGTTGAACGTCATCAGTTGTCGTACAACGAAATGCAATGTACTGCTTCTGCCCCCGGCGCCCCATAGGGATAACACCAAGAATGACCATTGACACCACCCTTCGCCGCAAGCCCCGCACCCTGGCCCTGGAGCTGGTGGAGTCCCTCGGAGACCGCATCCGGGACGGCCGCCTGGCCCTGGGCGACAAGCTGCCCACCGAGGCGGCCATCATGGCCGAGTTCAGCGTCAGCCGCACCGTGGTGCGCGAGGCGATTTCCAAGCTGCAGGCCTCGGGCCTGGTGGAAACGCGGCACGGCATCGGCACCTTTGTGCTGGGGCTGGGCCAGGCGCCCGGCTTCAAGATCACGCCCGACCAGTTCAGCACCCTGCGCGATGTGATTGCCGTACTGGAGCTGCGCATTGGAGTGGAAACTGAAGCCGCCGCGCTGGCCGCGCAACGCCGCACCGAGGCCAACCTGAAAGCCATGCGCGAAGCGCTGGACGCCGTGGCCGCTGCCGTGGACGCGGGGCGCGACGCCGTGGCCTCGGACTTCCAGTTCCACCTGGAGATTGCCCGCGCCACGCAAAACAGCCACTTCGCCGAGCTGATGGGCACACTCGGCAGCATGATCATCCCGCGCGCCCGGCTGGCGGCCATGGACTCGGCCAATGACGAGCGGCGGCAGTACTTGCGGCGCGTCAATGGCGAACACGAAAGCATCTACGACGCCATCGTGGGCCAGGACCCGGACGCCGCCCGCGCCGCCATGCGCACCCACCTGGCCAACAGCCGCGAGCGTCGGCGCCGTGCACAAGCAGAAGCTAGCTGAGCATGAACGGCCCGCACCGGCAGCCCCCCCCAGATGCCACCAACACCCGCCCTGTACTGCTGGACGGGTGTTGGTGGCAGTGGTCTCATGAGTAGATACCCGCAAGCGCCCTCTATTGTTTATGTTGTACGATGACATACAACAAAATCACTCGTGAGCCGCATGCGCCGCCACCAGGTGCTGACGGGGATTGCGAGCACCGTGCCCCCCCCCTGCGCGCCGGGTGCGCCTTGGCGCGCTACGGGCTTTGTTCTGATTCCATCAACCCACCACACACCACCACAGCCATGCATGCAAACCTGATCGGCGGCGCCTGGACCGACGGCGTCCGCACCTACCAGAACACCAACCCCTCCGACACGCGCGACGTGATCGGCGACTACGCCGTGGCCAGCCGCGAGCAGGCACTCGATGCCGTGGCCGCCGCGCACGCGGCCTTCCCGGCCTGGAGCCTGTCCACGCCCCAGCAACGCTTTGACATCCTGGACGCTGTGGGCAACGAGATCATCGCCCGCAAGGCCGAGCTGGGCGACCTGCTGGCCCGCGAGGAAGGCAAGACCCTGCCTGAAGCGATTGGCGAAGTGGGCCGCGCCGCCGCCATCTTCAAGTTCTTTGCGGGCGAGGCGCTGCGCCCCGGCGGCGAGATGATCCCATCCGTGCGCCCCGGCGTGGGCATCGAGATCACGCGCGAGCCGCTGGGCACCATCGGCATCATCACGCCGTGGAACTTCCCCATCGCCATCCCGGCCTGGAAGATCGCGCCCGCATTGGCCTACGGCAACACGGTGGTGTTCAAGCCCGCCGAGGTGGTGCCGGGCTCTGCCTGGGCGCTGGCCGACATCCTGCACCGCGCGGGCCTGCCCGCCGGTGTGTTCAACCTGGTGATGGGCCGGGGTTCGGATGTGGGCGCCGTGCTGCTGGAAGACGAGCGCATTGCGGGCGTGAGCTTTACCGGCTCCGTCGGCACCGGTCAGCGCGTGGCGGCGGCCTGCGTGCCGCGCGGCGCCAAGGTGCAGCTGGAGATGGGCGGCAAGAACCCGTTTGTGGTGCTGGACGACGCGGACCTGAATGTGGCCGTGGGCGCGGCCATCAACAGCGGCTTCTTCTCCACCGGCCAGCGCTGCACCGCCAGCAGTCGCGTGATAGTGACCGAGGGCATCCACGACCGCTTCGTGGCCGCCATGGTCGAAAAGATGAAGACCCTGAAGGTGGACGACGCCCGCAAGGCCGGCACCGACATCGGCCCCGTGGTGGACGACCGCCAACTCGCACAAGACCTGGAATACATCGGCATCGGCCAGCAGGAAGGCGCCAAGCTCGCTTACGGCGGCGAAGCCCTGGAGAAGAACGCCGATGGCGCGCCCGGCTACTACCTGCGCCCGGCCCTGTTCACCGAGACCACGCCCGGCATGCGCATCAACCGCGAAGAGATCTTTGGCCCCGTGGTGAGCGTGTTGCGCGCCAAGAACTATGAAGAGGCGCTGGCCCTGGCCAACGACACGCCCTTCGGCCTGGCCAGCGGCATCGCCACCACCAGCCTCAAGCACGCCACGCACTTCAAGCGCCACGCGCAAGCCGGCATGGTGATGGTGAACCTGCCGACGGCGGGCGTGGACTACCACGTGCCCTTTGGCGGCCGCAAGGGCAGCAGCTACGGCCCGCGCGAGCAGGGGCGTTACGCGGCGGAGTTCTACACCACGGTGAAGACCGCGTACACGCAAGCGTGAAGCTGCCAGCCCGCAACCCACCGGACAGGCGGCGCAGCGGGTTGCTGAAAATATGAGGAAAAATAGGCCCTACCGCGCTACCACATTGCGTCACAAGCTATATATTTAATAGCAAACAGAGCGCACGGGGCCTATCTCCTGATGGGAGGCTCGCCCCTCCCCCATGCCCGCCTCAGCGCGGGACTGGATCCCCTCCGCTATCATCGCGCCCCATGACCGCCCCCCGACGAACCTTTGCTGCGCTGCGCCTGTGGGTGCTCGCATGGTTCGTGGCGTCAATGGGGGTGGCCATTGCATCGCCGCTGGTGCACCCGCAATCCTTTGAGGTGATCTGCTCGGGCACGGGAGCCATCAAGCTGCTGGTGCAGACCGACGATGGCACGGTGGAGATGGGCGCCATGGGCATGGACTGCCCCTTGTGCTCCACCCACAGCGCCCCACCGCCCACACTGGTAGCCGCCGTGCTGCCACCCCATCCCCTGGCCCATGCGCTGCAGCCCGTCGAGGCCGCCCGCATCGCGGCTGCCACGGCCGCTCCACTGCCCGCACGCGGGCCGCCATCCCGCTCTTGATCTGAAGCCTGTTCGCAGCCCCTGAAACCTGGTGGGCGGGCGCTGCGTGTTCCCTTTTTCCGTGGTTTTCCAGACGGCGTTGCCCTGCGTGCACTCCACGCGGGCCTGGCGGCGCTGTCGCTTCAAGACAAGAGCGTTTTCATGTCCCGTTTCTCCTCTGCCTCGCGCAGCGCTGCGGCTTTCCCGCGCCTGCCTCTTTCTCCTCTCTGCATCGGTGTACTCGCCACCTGCGCGCTGGCCTCGGTGCCAGCCCATGCACAGACCCCCACCGCGCCCACGCTCAAGCCCGTGGATGTGGTGGACTCCGCCGCATCGCCCAATGGCAAGCTCAGCCTGGACACGCCCGTGGACACCGGCAGCCGCCTGGGCCTGACACCACGCGAGAACCCCGCCTCCGTCACCGTGGTGGACCGCGCCACCATCGACGCACGCGGCGCCCAGGACACGCAAGAAATCCTGCGCGCCGTGCCGGGCGTGGTGGCGCACAACGCGCCGGGCTCGATGGCCGCCCACTACCGGGGCTTCACCAGCAACTCGGTCGCGCAGCTCTACAACGGCATCAACCCGCAGTACGGCAGTGCCACGCGCGCGGTCGATAGCTGGATCTACGACCGCGTGGAGGCCATCGGCGGTGCGTCGAGTTTTCTGTACGGCTCGGGCGGCGTGGGCGGCTCCATCAACTACATCACCAAGACTGCCGAGCGCAGCGACTTTGCCGAAGCGCAGCTGCGCCTGGGCTCCTACGACATGAAGGAAGTGTCCGTGGGCCTGAACCGCCGCATCGCAGGCGGCGGCACTGCAGGCCCGGCCCACTACGCGCGCATCGACCTCAACCACCGCAACGCTGGCAGCTGGACCGAGGGCACGAAAACACAGTCCACGCAGCTCGCCACGTCGCTGCTGTCGGACCTGGGCGGCGGCTTCAGCCACACGCTGGCCTACGAATACCAGAAGGACCATGTGGACCGCCCTTACTGGGGCACGCCGGTGCTGAACCCCGCCGTGGGCGCGCTGCAGATCGACCCGGCCACACGCTTCAAGAACTACAACAGCGCCGACGGCATGTACGAGCACCGCGTGCAGTGGCTGCGCTCGGTGGCGCAATGGCGCGTGTCGGATGCGCTGCAGCTCAAGAACACGTTCTACGTGTACGACGCGCTGCGCGACTACCGCAACGTGGAGATCTACACCTTCAACGCGAGCAACACGGCCGTCACCCGCACGGCGCCCTATCTGCAACGCCACGACCAGACGCTGGTGGGCGACCGGCTGGAGGGCACCTACCAAGGCCAGCTCGCAGGCAGAAAGAGCGACTGGGCTTTTGGCCTCGATGTGAGCGTGAACAAACAGACGCGTTTCCCGCTTGGCCCCTCGGTCACCGTGAGCACGGTCAACCCCTACAACTTCTCCACCGAGAACTTCTTCGCAATTCCCGGCATGTCGCCCGTCCTGAACCCAGACAAGGACAACAAGATCACCAACACCGCGCTGTACCTGGAAAACCGCACCCTGGTGACCTCCGGCGTGAACCTCGTCACCGCGCTGCGGCACGAGCGCATTGACCTGGACCTGGTGAACCGCCGCGCCGTCACAGCCACCGCACCCGCTACTTTCAGCCGCAGCTACAGCCCCACCACGGGCCGCCTGGGCGTGGTGTGGGACATCGCCCCCGGCGCCAACCTGTATGCGCAGGCGTCCAACGCGGCCGACCCACCCTCGGGTTCGCTGGCCTCTGCCTCGTTTGCCGATGTGCGCAACAACAGCGAGCTGACCACGGGCCGCCAGGTCGAGGTGGGCAGCAAGTTTGACTTCTGGGACGGCAAGGGCAGCGCCACGGTGGCGGCCTTTGACATCCGCCGCAAGAACATCGCATCGCAAGACCCATCCAACCCCAACCTCACGGTGCTGGTGGGCGAGCAGTCGTCCAAGGGCATCGAGCTGTCGGCAGGCATCCGCCCCACGTCACAGTGGCAGCTGCAGGGCAACCTGTCGCTGATCCGTGCGCGGTATGAAAACTTTGTGCAGGGCGGCGTTTCGCGCGCAGGCAACGTGCCGCAGCTGGTGCCGCAGCAGGTGGCCAACCTGTGGGCCTCGTACGCCATCACACCCACCGTCACCGCCAGCGCGGGTGTGCGCCATGTGGGCAAGGTGTATGGCAATGCGGCAAACACCAAGTTCTGGCCGTCGTACACGCTGCTAGACCTGGGCCTGGCCTGGAAGGTCAACAAGACCACCACCCTCACGGGCCGCGTGCGCAACGCTACCGACCGCATCTACGCGGCCGAGACGCGCGACCAGGTCTACCTGGGCGCACCGCGCACGCTGGACGTGACGCTGCATACCGCCTTCTGACGCAGGGAGCACACGCACATGCTGCATGCCAAACGCTGGCTGTACCTCGTCCACCGCTGGCTGGGCGTGCTGCTGTGCGCCTTCTTCGCCATGTGGTTCCTCTCGGGCGTGGTGATGATGTACGTGGGCTACCCCAAGCTCACGCAGGCCGAGCGCCTGGCCCATCTGCCCCCGCTGCGCAGCGCCACGCAGGGTCCCGACCGCCTGCTGGAACCCGCAGACGCCCTGCAGCACGCGGGCCTGGCAGGCCCGCTGCAGGACCTGCGGCTGGCCCTGGCCAGCGGCGGGCGCGCGGTTTACCTGGTGGTGCCCGCCCCCACAGGCGACGCCGCACCCCGCCCGCGCCGGGCACCCGCGCCTGTGGTCATCGACGCCCTCACGGGCGAGCGGTTGCAGCATGTGGACGCCACACACGCCATCGCATCGGCCCGCGCCTTTGCACAGCAGCCCGATGCCACCATCGACTACCAGGGCACGATCGATGAAGACGCCTTCACCCACTCGCGCGCACTGGATGTGCACCGCCCCCTGCACCGCCTGCACCTGGGTGACAGCGCAGGCACCGTGGTCTACGTGTCGGGCACCACGGGCGAGGTGGTGCGCGATGCGCCGCTGCAGGAGCGCGCCTGGAACTACGCCGGTGCCTGGATCCACTGGCTGTACCCCTTCCGGGGCAATGTCTTCAACGACTACTGGACGGACATCGTGAACTGGCTGTCCATCGCAGGCATCGTGCTCACCGTGACGGGCACGGTGGTAGGCGTGCTGCGCTGGCGCTTCAAGGGCCGGTACAAGACGGGCGCGCACACGCCCTACAGGGGCTTCATGATGCGCTGGCACCATGTGTTCGGGCTCGTGTTTGCGGTCATCACGTTCACGTGGATCTTCAGCGGCCTCATGTCCATGAATCCGTGGAAAATTTTCGACAGCGGTGCGGCGCCGCTGCGCCAGCAGACCATGAATGGCGGCCCACTGGTGCTGCCCGCGCAGGCAGCCACCGTGCATGCACTGCTGTCGGCTGGGTCCCCCAACACCCGCGAACTGCGCTGGATGCGCAGCGCAGGCCACACACTGGTGCTTGCAAGCAGCCCCACCGGCGCACCTGCGGTGCTGGACGCTGCCACGGCCATGCCCCACGCCTGGGCCCCCGGCGCTGTGGCCCAGGCCGCCACGCAGCTGCTGCCCCACGCCGTGGTGCGCACCGACACCCTCACGGCCTACGACCTGCACTACTACGACCGCGCCGCCCACACCATGACCGGCGGCGTCGAGAAGCCTTTGCCGGTACTGCGCCTGGTGTTTGACGACCCCCACGCCACCTGGGTGCACATCGACCCCCACACCGGCGCCGTGCTCGGCCGCACCGACAGTTATCGCCGCACCAGCCGCTGGCTGTTTGCCATGCTGCACAGCTGGGACTGGCTGCCCCTGCTGGAACGCAGGCCGCTGTGGGACGTGCTGCTCATCGTGCTGAGCCTGGGCGGGGTGGTGATGAGCGTGACGGGGGTGGTGATGGGGTGGCGCAGGCTGGGAGTGAAGCTGCGCGAATTGAGGGGGCCGTCACCCCCGGCTGCGCAGCGTCCGGCTCAGCAAAATCACCGGCACCAGCCCCACCGCCACCAACGCCAGTGACGGCAACGCCGCCTCCCCCAGGCGTTCGTCGCGCGCCAGCTGGTAGGCCACCACGGCCAGGGTGTCGCTGTTGAAGGGGCGCAGCACCATGGTGGCGGGCAGTTCCTTCATCACGTCCACAAACACCAGCAGCGCGGCGGCGGCGGTGGAGCGCCTCAGCAGGGGCCAGTGCACGCGCGCCAGCAGGCCTGCGCTGCCCGCGCCCAGCATGCGGGCGGAGTCGTCCAGGCTGAGCGGGATGCGCGCGTAGCCACTTTGCATGGACTGCAGGGCCACGGCACAGAAGCGCACCAGGTAGGCCCAGACAATGCCCAGCGCAGTGGCCGTGACCAGCGCGCCCACGCCCCATTGCGGCATGGCCGCCTGCAGCCAGCCCACGGGCAGCAGCAGGCCCACCACGATGACGGCACCGGGCACGGCATAGCCCACGCTGGCCAGTTGCACCACGCTGCGTGTCACTGCGTCGGGCTGGCGGCGCACAGCAAAGGCCAGCGCCAGTGCAATGACCACAGCCAGCACGGCTGTGATGCCCCCAAGGCGCACGCTGTGCCAGGCCCATTCCATGAAACGCTCCCAGGGCAGCACCGACCAGTCGGCCGCCAGCGGACGCAGCATGAAGACCACCGGCGCCACAAAACCCATGAGCACAGGCAAGGTGCACACCGCCCAGGCCGCCCAGCGACGCGCGCCGCGCAGGGCCAGCGGCTGCGCCTCGGCCGATCCCGCACGCCCGCCACCGGTGGCAAAACGCATGCGCTTTTGTGCGCGATGCTCCAGGTGCAGCAGCGCCATCACCACCACCAGCAGCATGGTGGCCAGCTGCGCAGCGGCCAGGCGGTTGTCCATGGACAGCCAGGCCTTGTAGATGCCCGTGGTGAAGGTCTGGATGCCGAAGTAGCTGGCCACGCCAAAGTCGGCCAGGGTTTCCATCAGCACCAGCGCCACCCCGGCGGCCACGGCCGGGCGTGCCAACGGCAGGGCCACGGCGCGAATGCGACGGGGCAGCGGGGCGCCCAGCAGGCGCGCGGCCTCCATGAGGTGGGCAGCGCGCTCGCCCAACGCCGTGCGCGCCAGCAGGTACACATAGGGGTACAGCGAGAAGATGAACACCCACACCGCGCCGCCCAGGCTGCGCACCTCGGGCAGCAGGCGGCCTTCCAGGCCGAAGGTGTTGCGCAGGCCCACCTGCAGCGGGCCGCTGAACTGCAGGAAGTCGGTGTACGCATAGGCGGTGACGTAGGCGGGCATGGCCAGCGGCAGCAGCAGCAGCCATTCAAAGGTGCGTCGGCCCGGAAACTCGAACAGCGTGACGGCCGCCGCCGCCAGCGTGCCCACCACGGCCGCGCCCAGGGCCACGAGCACGCTGAGCCACAGCGTGGTCCACACATAGCCAGGCAACACGGTGGCCGCCATTTCGCGCAGGATGGCGCCCGCCTGGGCCTCGCCCTGCCCTGGGGCCGACAACGGCAGCCACGACGCCAGCACCGCCAGCACCGGCAAGGCCAGAAAGCCTGCAAACAGGATCAGCGGGACGCTGCGAAGGACAGAAGACGGGGTGCGGCGCAAGGCAAAGGGCTCGGCAGAAGGAGGAAAGCGCACACCTGCCGAAAGGCGTGGGCACCCTAGTGCAGTGTTGCACGCTATCTAGCACTTAAAAACCGCGTCTTTTCGGCCAGGGCTGCGTTGCAAATCCTCGCGATACCTACAGGTATCGCTGTGGTTTGCGCCTTGCCCTGACCAAAAATCCATCGGTTTTCAATGTGCCATCCAGCGCGCCCCACTACACCAGCGCCCAGGAATGCAAATGCGAATTTTAAGCATTCGCCCCTGCCCCCCTAGAATCGGGGCATGTTTCTTGAGGTCTCCCAACTCGAAGTGCGCTATGCAGGCCGCGCACAGGCCGCCGTGCACGGCGTCACGCTCAGCCTGAAAGCCGGTGACATCGGGGTGCTGATCGGCCCCTCCGGCTGCGGCAAAACCACCCTGCTGCGCGCTGTGGCCGGGCTGGAACCCGTGACAGGGGGCGAGATCCGCCTGACCAAAAGCGTGGTCAGCAGCGCCACCCTGAGTGTGCCGCCCGAGCTGCGGCGCATTGGCATGGTGTTCCAGGACTACGCCCTGTTCCCACACCTCTCGGTGGGCCGC